>NZ_JAGBKN010000006.1:0-141962 GCF_017498075.1 Psychrobacter halodurans | reverse complement strand
TTCCGTACCACTGACGTAACTGGCGCAATCCAATTACAAGACGGTACAGAAATGGTCATGCCTGGTGACAACGTTGAGATGAGCGTAGAGCTTATCCACCCAATCGCTATGGACAAAGGCCTACGTTTCGCTATCCGTGAAGGTGGCCGTACTGTAGGTGCTGGTGTGGTAGCTAACGTTAAAAACTAAGCGATACTGATCTCAGCGCAAGCTGACACCGAGTATTGAGTAGTGAAAAGCCATCCTTTATAGGGTGGCTTTTTTTGTGGGAGCTGTAGGGGTTATGAGGGTTTATTAAAAAGGGGGTGGCATGACTGTAATACATAATTTGTCAAAAGACACTCAAAACTTTAGGGAAGTGGTGCAAGCGGTAGCTGCTATCGAGTCTATCGTCCAGCCGCAGGATGCGTGGTCGTATCAGGCGATGATTGATTTGTTTGAGCAAGACAGTGTCCATCTACTGATCGCTTATGAATCAGCAGGGTTAGCAGAGTCGGCTGCAGTCGTGCAAGGTTACTGCTTGTATCAAAGCGTCTTTGAACAAGCAGAGATTTTACGCATTGGCACTCATCCTGATTATCAGCGCCGCGGGATTGCGTCGCAAATTTTTGCGCAGTTGCACCTAGCGCTGAGAGATAAACAAGTAGAGAGCCTGCTATTAGAGGTGCGAGCGGACAACACACCTGCGATTGCGTTATATAAGCAGCAAGGCTTTGAGATAATTCATCAGCGTAAAAACTATTACCAGCTAACCCAGAAGCCCGCTGTCGATGCCCTGATCATGCAGCTGACTTATAGTGATTTTAAATAATTGGTTCATGATTTTAAATGATGGGTAGATGATATGTAATGCGCTCGTTTAGCAATGCAGCCTTACAGGTCTGCGGGGGTTTTTCTTTTGCAAACGTCGACGTTGGGTTTGTAGTCACTGTCTGCTCTCATGCGCTCAAGCACCTCGATGCGCTCGGTGAGCAGCTCAACCATGACATTGATATTGGCTTGTTGTTTTTTTACTTGTGCCAGTTTTTGCTGTGTGAGGAGTAATTGTAGGTCGATGTCTAATTGGCCATCATAATAATCATTGAGGCTGTCTCTGATTTCGGTGAGCGTAAAACCGATGGCTTGCGCGCTTTTTATCAGCTCAATACGTTCAACACATTCAGGATGAAACTCAGTATATAGCCGTGAGCCTGCCTGACGCTTGCGCGATCTGAGCAGGCCTAGCTGGTCATAGTGACGGACCGTGTCTTTGGTGGTATTGGCTTTGGCAGCCAGTTTTCCAATTAACAAAAATGAGGTATCAAGTGCCATAATAATCTCAAAAGTGGGGCGCTATTTGCCGCTTTGCCAAGGGTGTGCTGTATCAAGCAGTGAGACTGCTAGCGGTTGGTGGGAGTCACTGTGCCAATGCTCAGCGCCACTTACGATCAAGCTATCTAACTGATGCAAAAAGTCAGCACGAGGTAAAGTGGTGGCGCCCAAGCTCATGAGGTGCTCGTTTGGCAATTGGCAATCGACCAGTGCAACCTGACTTTGCTCGCATAAACGCATTAAACCCCAAAACGCCATCTTGGATGCGTTTGACGCACGGTGAAACATCGATTCTCCAAAATAAATACCACCCAGCTTTAGACCATAAAGTCCCCCGATCAGTGTGTTGGTTTCGTCCCATACCTCGATACTATGGGCAAAGCCTTGGGCGTGTAGCTTGCCATAAGCGTCGATCATCTCTTGATGAATCCAAGTATGCTCGCCTTCAGGCAGGCCATTGCTACGCGGTAAGCTACAAGCATGGATGACTTCGTCAAACGCTTGATTGAGGGTGAGTTGCCAGCGCTCTTTTTTGGCCTGACGGCGCAATGACTTACTGGGTATATACTCAGCCGGCACCATGACGCAGCGTGGCTCAGGGCACCACCACGCGATAGGCTCGTCTTCATTAAACCAAGGAAACAGCCCCTGCGCATAAGCAGAGATGAGCGTTTCGGAGGCCAAATCACCACCCAGCGCCACAATGCCGATGCCATCAGGGTCGATGGTGGCGGGGTCGGGAAAGTCATAACGCCCAAGACTTTTTAGGGTCTCAGGCGTGATGGGGTTATGGTTTTGTTGCCAAAGATGACTCATTTAGGCTTCTTTATCAGCAGTCAATGTCGAGGCGTAGGTATGGTCAGAAGCATCTGCCTCACCGATGGCATCGAGATATTTTTCTGCATCAAGGGCGGCCATACAGCCGGTACCTGCTGAGGTAATGGCTTGACGATAGACGTGATCGGCGACATCACCTGCCGCAAATACCCCTTCGACACTGGTCTGGGTGGCGTTACCATTTAGGCCGCTATTGACGATAAGATAGCCGTCTTTCATAGCTAGCTGACCTTTGAACAAGTCGGTATTTGGCTTATGACCAATCGCCACAAACATACCCATGGCATCTAGGGTTTTGGTGCTGCCATCGACGGTAGATTCGATCACCACGCCATTGACACCCATGTCATCACCGACGACCTCACGGACCTGATGGTTCCATTCTATTTTGACATTACCATTTTTGGCTTTTTCAAACAGCTTGTCTTGCAGGATTTTCTCGGAGCGCAAGCTGTCGCGGCGATGCACCAAGGTCACCTCAGAGGCGATGTTTGATAGGTATAAAGCTTCTTCGACCGCGGTATTGCCGCCGCCGATGACCGCGACTTTTTGGTCTTTATAAAAGAAACCGTCACACGTAGCACAAGCAGATACGCCAAGACCTCTAAATTTGGTCTCTGACTCTAAGCCCAAATACTGCGCCGAAGCGCCCGTTGAGATGATAAGTGCATCACACGTGTAGCTGCCATTGTTACCGGTCAATTGAAACGGACGTTCGTTTAGATTGACGTCATTGATATGATCATAGACTAACTCGGTACCGAAACGCTCGGCATGTGTCTTCATACGTTCCATCAAAGCAGGCCCAGTCAAATCATACGCATCGCCTGGCCAGTTATCAACTTCTGTGGTGGTGGTCAGCTGTCCGCCAACTTCCATACCCGTGATCATGACAGGCTTTAGGTTGGCGCGCGCAGCATAGACAGCCGCGGCATAACCGGCAGGGCCTGAGCCTAAAATGATGAGCTTTTCGTGACGTGGAGCAGTAGTGTCAGTTGCCATGAGTTGTTCCTTGCTAAATATACGAATTAAAAATATACGAATTAAAAATGTAAGTTATAAATATAATAAAAGACGAATATCAAAAATGACTACAAATATGCTTCTTCTAATTGCTATGTGATAATAACATAAGGGCAGTTGGCAAAAAGTGCAAGTTTGCTAAAGCAAACATGGGTATCATTACAATCAAAGCATCAAACCCTTGAATTTTAGGGCGCTAAAGGTAGGCGCTAATCGGCCAAGTCTTTATCAAATCCGGTGTAATGGTGATGATAAAGGTGTATTGTTTTATTTTCTTAAGAAGACTGTCGCCACTGTCCCTATGTATTTGTTATTATAAGAAGTTATGCCAAGCGCAGTAAGGGCTAAGTAATCTTGTCATCTATTTTGATGACCGCGCTTATAATTGTTTTATACAAGTAGCCATTGCCGCTGTGCTCGGTATCTTGGTACAGGTTGATCGGTACCGTTTATGTCAGCACTTTATGCCAGCATGGTTAGCGTTAATCATGGGTTGGCGACCATTTAGTATTATTAACAAGGCAGATCTTACGTGATATCAGCACCGCTAATTGAGTATTTAAAAAAAGGAATATTTACCCTGCTTGGGTTAATACTGACCGTTTATCTGTTTGTCATTTTGATGACGTATACGGGTAATGACCCTAGCTGGTCGCATATCAGCAGCGATATGACCACGATCAACAATATGGGCGGTAAAACTGGTGCATGGTTGTCAGATTTGCTGTATCGGTTTTTTGGTTTTGGCGCGTGGTGGCTACTGGCGTTTATGGTCTATGAGTCCATTTTGATTTGGTGGGACAATAAGCCAACGTTTTGGCTGATGCGCTTGGTCGCCTATGTGTTTTTGTTATTGAGTGCCAGTGCGCTGTTTGCTCAATTGGTCGCGCTGGTGCAGCAGGTTGCAGATCCTGTGGCCACTGAACTAGAAGGCGTGGCGGGCGGTATCATCGGCCTTGAGCTTCAAGCCCGTTTGGCGCAGCTATTATCGCAGTGGGGGAGTGTGGTGTTTTTGACCGTGTTTGTCACTATCACCGCAACCTTTGCGTTTAATATTCACTGGCTGAGCATTTATCAAAAAATCACCGCGCTGGCTTGGCTTGGCTCAGGGGTCAAAAACAAAGAGGCGACCGCTGATGAGCAAGCGAGCAAGCAGTACAGCGCTGCTGGGTACAATGATGACCAACAGGCGCTCAAAACACCAGCAGCATCAGAGCACGAGCAGCTAGCATTAGAGCTGCCCACTGCTGATGCTACGGATGGCGCACAGTCTGCGGATAAAAGTGGCCGATTTGGCAATGTGTTGTCCGAGTTTTTGACCACATCAGGACTGGCTGATAGCGTCAAAGCTTCGGTGGCTGCCGCGACACAAGCTGCAAAAGCGACTACATCGCCTGACAGCGTAGCGTCGCCTGCCATGCCGACGCAGTCGAGCGCCGAGCCGAAAAGCCCCGTAGCCGTCGCCAAAAGTGGCGCGGTCAGTGCTAGCGATGTAGTCGCGACGGCCACCCCTGTGATGACTCGCAAAGTAGAGCCAAGCTTTGCATGGAATGATGCAAGCACGGTGGATGATTTGTTGGCCAGCGAGCAGGCGCACTACCATACCGATGATAGCTTTGTTGCTGATGATAGCTATGTTAATGGCGATAGCTATATGGCAGATACGACCGACGATATCTCTGAGACAGCATCTACCGTATCCGCCTCTTATGACAATAGTGATGAAACGCTAGATAATGAGGCGACCTCTGTAGCGTCAGCTATAGAGACTCCCGATACTGATGATACGGCAACTGACGATGTCGATACCTTGGCTGAGGCATGGCTGGCAGAACACGCAGAGACGCTCACCCCTGCTACTGCAGCAGTCGATGACATCATACATGATGTGTCCATGCCAGATGCTACCGCGCCCAGCTCCGTATCTATGGAGAGCCAGACAGCTGGTAGACCAGCGGCAGAGGCAAGAGAAGCAAGCGTATCACATAGCTCAGTGGTAGAGACTGTCGAGCCATCACTTAGCTCTGCATCTACCACGCAAGCCTCTGCTGTAGAGCCTACCTCAGAGGTTGCTACCTCTATCGCAGACACCGCGGATATGACCCCGACCAACACGCCGCCGGCCAACCCCAAACAAGCACCAACCGTGGAGGCGCTGACACCAGAAACACCTACCAAGTCTGCGGTGAGCTTTGCGGTGCCAGAGGGTGATAGTAGCAATCATATCACCGATATGATGCCAGATGATGATGGTGCAGAGGCGATGGCAGCTGTCATGCCAGATATCAGTGACGATGCCGCATTTAGTAAAAAGTCACGCTCAATGCAAACAGCGGCATATCGCAATAGCCTCACGCCGATACCTGAGATGTCTATCTTGGACAAGCCAGACCCTGACCGTAAGCCCAGCTATACCGTCGCAGAGCTTGAGCAGTTGTCTGAATTATTAGAGATTAAGCTGCAGGAGTTCAATGTTAAAGCAAGCGTGGTGAATGCCATACCAGGGCCGGTGGTGACCCGCTTTGAAGTCGAGTTGGCACCAGGCGTCAAAGCCAGTAAAGTCACGGGTATCTCGCGAGACTTGGCGCGCTCGCTATCGATGGCGTCTTTGCGTGTGGTCGAGGTGATACCAGGCAAGCCTTATATCGGTATCGAAGTACCCAATAAAAAACGCGAAATGGTGCGTCTGATAGAGCTGCTCAATACGGAAACATACAAAGACCCTAAAGCGCAAATCAGCATGGCGATGGGTAAAGATATCGGTGGCAATCCGATTATCACCGATCTTGCTCGTGCGCCGCACATGCTGGTCGCCGGTACCACAGGCTCTGGTAAGTCGGTACTGGTCAACTCCATGCTACTGTCGATGCTCCTCAAATATACCCCCAATGAGCTGCGCCTGATCTTGATTGACCCAAAGCAGCTTGAGCTTGCCAACTACAATGATATCCCGCATCTACTGACGCCAGTGGTCACCGACATGACCGAAG
Organism: Psychrobacter halodurans; assembly: GCF_017498075.1. Taxonomy (NCBI): domain Bacteria; kingdom Pseudomonadati; phylum Pseudomonadota; class Gammaproteobacteria; order Moraxellales; family Moraxellaceae; genus Psychrobacter; species Psychrobacter halodurans. The sequence goes on along the minus strand of NZ_JAGBKN010000006.1, from coordinate 135,801 downwards.
CGGCCAGTAGCCTTTCATGGTGCGTGGCGGAGATGGAGCGCCGCTATCAGCTCATGAGCCTGCTCAAGGTACGTAAGCTGGGCGAGTTTAACAAAAAAGTCGCCGCCGCCGAAAAAGCAGGCAAGCCTATCATCGATCCGCTATGGCGACCCAATGACAGCGTCAGTCTTGACCAAGCGCCTAAGCTTAAGACATTACCGATGATTGTGATTGTCGCAGATGAGTTTGCTGATATGATTATGCAGGTCGGTAAACAGGCTGAAGAGCTGATCACGCGGTTGGCACAAAAGTCACGCGCGGCTGGTATTCATTTGATGCTCGCCACTCAGCGCCCGTCAGTCGACGTCATTACCGGTTTGATCAAAGCCAATATTCCAGTGCGAGCCGCCCTCCGTGTGAACTCAAAGGTCGATTCGCGTACCATCTTGGATAGCGGCGGCGCAGAGGATATGCTGGGCAACGGTGATATGTTGTTTTTAGGACCAGGACAGATTGAGCCGGATCGTGTGCATGGCGCTTACGTCAGTGACGAAGAGGTCAACCGTGTCTGTGACGCATGGCGTGAGCGCGGCGCACCCGACTATATTGACAACATGGCGGGGAACTTTGAGCTATCCAGCCCTGGCGGCGGTAGTACTGGCAATGCATCGGGTGAAGACGACGACCTATACGATGAGGCGGTCGCCTTTATCATGGAAACGCGCAAAGTATCTGCCTCTAGTATTCAGCGTAAATTTAGCATCGGTTATAACCGCGCCGCTCGTATTGTCGACTCCATGGAGGAGGCTGGGCTGGTCAGCTCGATGGGCAAAAGCGGCAAGCGTGAGTTGTTGATGTGATGAACAGTGAGTTTGATTGAGTGATAAAAAGCGAGTTACAGTAAGTAGCTCGCTTTTTTTATGAGCGTTTGTAGCGCAGTCATGTTATTGGCAAAGCTGACCGCATAAAGCGGCACAGTGATAGGTATTAGCATCAAGCATAAATTCATGGTCTGGTATGAAATGAACACAGCAGTGTCGATAAGGTGGTTACTATTGAAGCGATGAAACCGATATACTAAAAGTGATCAATAACTTAAGAACAAGGAAGCTCGGTTATGTTTAAAGAATACACCCAGTATGATGCGATAGCGCTAGCGGCATTGGTCAATGCCGGAGAGGTCAGCGCCAGAGAGCTGCTGGATGCGGCTGTCTATCAAGCCAATAAGCTCAACCCTAAGCTAAATGCCATCATTCATCGTTTTGATGAGCGTGCCTATCACGCAGCGGCGCAAGGCCTACCGGCAGGCGCGTTTACAGGCGTGCCTTACTTGCTCAAAGATTTGTCATTTAGCTTTGAGGGAGAGCCTGTCACGATGGGCAGCCGTAGTGTCAATATTGTCTCAGAAAACGACAGCGAAATCGTCAAGCGTATGAAAGCCACTGGCGTCAATACCTTTGGCAAGACCAATACCCCTGAGTTTGGGTTGATCATCACCACCGAGCCCAAGGCGCATGGCGCAACGCATAATCCCTTTAAAAAAAGCTACAGTGCTGGTGGCTCCTCAGGCGGTAGTGCAGCGGCGGTGGCAAGCGGTATTGTACCGATGGCAGGCGCTGGTGATGGTGGCGGCTCGATACGCTTTCCTGCGGCGTGGTGCGGCGTGTTTGGCTTAAAGCCTAGCCGTGGCCGTAACCCCATGGGTCCGACATTTGGGGAGGGCTGGGAAGGCGCTGTCGCCGATCATGTGATTACCCGCTCCGTTCGCGATAGTGCCGCGATGCTCGATGCCACCAGTGGCGCTGAGATTGGCGCGCCCTTTATCATTGCGCCGCCAGAGGGGTCGTTTTTGCAGGCTGCGATGCGCGCACCGCGGCAGCTGACCATTGCGCTACATCAGCAGCCGCTGATCGCAGGTACGGTGGTGGACAAGGAAGTAATGGCGGTCCTTGAACAAACCGCCAAGCAGTTAGAGGCCATGGGGCATCGCGTGGTGCCTGCTGAGCCTAATATCAATATCGAGCAATTTTGGCATGATTTTATGGTTGTGGTGTGCGCCCATACAGCATTTACCATCGATAATATCGAGCGTGATTTTGGGCCACAGCATATCAAAAAACTAGAGCCGCAAACCTACAATATGGCGCTTTTGGGTCGTTCACTATCAGCGGTAGACTTGGCGCATGCCAAACACGGCTGGCATCACAGTCAATATCAGACAGGCTTATTACTAGAAGAGTACGACATGATCTTGTGTCCGACCGTACCGACACCAGCGGTCAAGCATGGCGTACTACCGCCTAGCCGTATGGATGAGATGCTGATGCGTAGCGCAGAGCTGCTCAATAAAGGCATAGATATGGGGAAATACGCCTTTAGCTCAGGCGTGATAGAAAAGCTGAGCCAGCCTGTGCTGAGTAAGATGGCTTTTACCTTACTAGGTAATGTCACAGGTTTGCCCGCGATGTCATTGCCGGTCGGCATGAGCAAAAAAGGCTTGCCGATTGGTATGCAGCTGATTGGACGGATGAATGATGAGGCGACGCTGTTGAGTATCGCAGGTGAGATGGAGCGTGCAGGGCTGTTTACGAAGTCAGCGTTTGAGAGGTAGCTTAAGCTATTCAAAACAACGTCGTCAAAACGCAGCAGCTAAGACACCTTATTAGTCGAAGCGATAAATATCCATACCTAAACTATGATGCGCCATACTTTGATGTACCACTGAGACGCGCTGGCCGGCACCCAAAGCAAAAAACAGCGGCAACAGATGCTCATCACTGGGATGGATGTCTTTATAATTGGGATAACGCTGCCAGTCAAGAGCGCTTGGAATGTCGGTTTTGAGCTGCTTGAGCAGCCATGTTTTAAAGCTATTGGCGCTCTGATCGATGCTGTCCGCCTCCCAGCGCAAGGCTTGCAAGTTATGAGTGATATTGCCTGAACCGATGATCAGTATCTGCTCATCACGCAAACGCGCCAGCTGCGCCCCTAACTGATAGCAGGCGACACTGTCATAATGCTGCGGCAAAGAAATCTGTACGATCGGGATAGTGGCCTCTGGATACAGATGCGTGAGCGGCGCCCAGACGCCGTGATCGGAGGCGCGCATGGGGTTTAGTCTGCAGGTAATACCGCGCGCGGTGAGCTGCTGCGCAAGTGACTCGGCAAGCAGCGGATGACCTGCGGCAGGGTATTGTATCTCATACAGCTCAGCGCCAAACCCAGAAAAATCATGCCAGGTCTTTGGCTGAGGGTTGCTGCTGATCTCAAGCTTTGCTGATTGCCAATGGGCCGACATAATAATGATGGCACGCGGCACAGGCAGGTTCTGACCGATACGCGCCAAGGCACTGGTCGTCGCTGACTGCTCTGTGGCTAGGCTTGGCGCGCCGTGCGAGACAAATAGCGCAGGCAGCTTTGCGTGCTTAGAGAGAGTAGAGGTATCGGGCCACGCATCAGCGGCACTAATGGGCGCTGACGTGTGGCTGCCTGATGGTTGCTGCTCGGCGCTCGGCGTAGTAGGAGTAGGTGCTGTGTTTTTTGGATGAGTCATGTAGCGTTTATTAGGGCTTGCAGCGATATTTCAATCCTGCCTGTCTGTTATCCTACCAAAAGCCTGATCTGTCTTGTGAGTATTTAGTTGCCACGATGATAGGGGTGGTTGTGATTGATGCTCATGGCGCGGTAGAGCTGCTCCATCAATACCACGCGTACCAGTGGATGCGGCAGTGTCAGCGCCGATAGTGACCATTTAACATCGGCCTTTGCCAACACTTCTGGCGACACGCCATCAGCGCCGCCAATGACCAGCGCGATATCATCGCCTTGCTGCATCGAGTCTGCCAGTTTTTCTGCCAGCCCTTCTGTCGAGAGCATTTTACCTTTGACATCTAGCACCCATAGTTGCTCGCGGCTGGATGCTTGGTGAGCGGCCAATATGGCTTGTCCTTCTTGCTCGCGGTACTGAGCGAGGTTGGCTTCAGAAGGGTTTTTTGCTCGTTTTGCTGCCGCTATCTCGACAATCTCAGTACTGAGCATGGGCTGAATACGTTTAAAGTACTCATCAAAACCAGTTTGTACCCATTTTGGCATCTTAGTGCCCACGGTCAAGATTCTTACCTTCATATGATGTACCACTTCGATAATTAAAAAATATAACAAAAGAGAATGTAACAAAAGAATTCTACGCTTAAGATATTGTAACAAACAAGCCTTTTACCTTGCTTTTTTTTGTGCTTTACTAGCGTTTGACAAACAGTTGTTCTTTCTATTTGTTTTTTAGTTCTCACTTATGTGACTACACATTCAGGTAGACCGTTTTTAACGAAAGGAGTCGTTCATGAACCGTATTACAGCAAGTACCCTCACCCTTATGGCAGGAGCTTTATTGTCCATATCTGCGCAAGCGGCCTCACTAGATGGTACGCAGTGGCAAACCATCGATGACAAAACAGGGGAGAAAAAAGCCATCATTCAGCTAAACGAAAGAGGTGGTAAGGTCTCAGGTAAAATTATTAAAGTGCTCGACAAAGAAAAGGCCAAAGCCGTCTGTACTAAATGTCCTGGTAATCTTAAAAACCAGCCAGTGGAAGGTTTGCAGATTTTGACCGGCCTCAAGGCAGAAGGCAGCAACCAATGGAGCGATGGTAAGTTGGTCGATCCTGAGTCTGGCAAAGTGTATTCAGGAAAAATCACCTTGAGTGACAATGGTCAAAGTCTTGATCTGCGCGGCTATGTCGGCACGCCACTGTTTGGCCGTTCACAGACGTGGCAACGCATCAAATAGAATGCTTACTGTACCATTCTCCTTAAAACCGGTCACCTCAAAACCCCTCACATCAAAGGCTTAATGGTTTGCGAGATAGTGCTCTCTGTACTTTGCGGGTCATCTGTAGGTTTGGGGATAATGGTCAGCTTGGCGTCAGACTCAAAGACCACCGCTTCGACATCATCGAAGTCGTTGATACCTTGAGAGCGCATCGCACATTCTATCTCTTGACGAGTCAGGCGCTCAGACCGCATGGCATCTGGCAAAAACTGACCTTGATAAAAGACGATACGCGGCTCTGATAAAATAAAGTTGCTAAACTGCGGTGATACCGAGGCGTATTTGGTGACCAAAAACTGCAACAGATAAAGCACCAATATCGAGGAGACCCCTTCGATAAACGGAATGTCCTTGAGCAAGATGGTACTGGCACCCAAAGACCCGATCATCACCGTGACGATCCAATCAAAGTTGTTGAGCTGCGAGGTGGAGCGTTTGCCTGAAGCTTTGGTCACCAGTACGATTAAGACGTACACCATGACGGTCGTCAACACGATACGGCCAAGCTTGTCTATATTGTCAAAAAAAATCATGTCCATAAAGCTAGCTCCTATTGAAAATACCAAAGCAAGTCGCTTAATACAGTAGGCGTTTACCTTAGCCTAACGGATTTTGTTCAGCAATAGAAAAAAACTTTGTAGCACCGTGTATAGTCAGCGTTTTTTTAAGTCACTCATATAGTCAACCCTAAATAAACTGACAGGCAAGATAGCATGTGCCACGCCGTTATATGTTACGGGTATTTATTTTGCATAGCATCTATCGGCGTAGGCTCAGCATGTCATCGTGCTTTAAGTGAACAGAGTCCTGTCGGGTCGTTTAGGGTTTTAAAACGTCTTATAGGGTTTTGGGCGCAGGATCGAGTAGGCGGTTAAATGCCCAGATGCTGATGCGCGCGCTGACCAGTGACAGCACCACGATCATCACTAGCGCAGAGAGTAAGGGTAATGGCTGCTGCTTGGTCATCGCCAGCAAAACCTCACGGCTGATATCGTCAAACAGCAAAAACCATAACGCTAAAAAATACAGTCCCGTCAATAGCCAGACGACCATGATACCGCCCAGCATCAAGCGGTTTATTTCGTCTTTGTAAAGAGCGCGCTGCTGATGTTTAACAAACTTGCTGACTGCGATATAGGCGGCAAGGATGATGGATAGGACGGTGACCAGCTGTGCATTTAATGCCAGTTTGGTCTGAATCAGCATAAATAGGGCGCTGGCCAGTACATAACCGATCGCAAAGTATCCAATGTATGGCGGCAGCTGAGGCTGAGTGCTCGCGCGTGTCGTGACCAGTCCGTGAGGGGCGGTAGCGGGGCTGGATTTATTGAGATTGGTGGTTTTGCGTGACATAAGCGCGCCTTATTCAGATAAAAAAGAGAGTCGCCGTATTAGTGCTGCGCGGTCCAGTCCAGCATCGCATCGAGTACGGGTCTTGCCGTATAAGCATTGAGCGCTTGCTCGCTATTGATGATACCCACGACCACATAGTCTTGCCCCGATAGGCCTTTGACATAGCCTGCCATGGAGGTAACGTTGTTGAGCGTACCTGTCTTAATCCAAGCGCGGCCAATGGCGGCTGACTCAGGCAAGCGGGCACTGTGCGCGCTAATGGTGCCACTGACACCAGCGATACCGAGCGAGTTGACATAAGCGTCAAAATTTGGGTGATCGTAGGCGTAGGTTAGCAGCTCGTTTAGGTTGGCCGCGGTGATCGTGCAGTCACGGCACAGGCCTGAGCCGTTGGTCAGATACGGCGCAGGCGTGTCTAGGTGGTGTTGCCACCACTGGTTGATGGTCTGTAGGGCTACCGGATAGTTGGTGGTCGCAGGTCTGCCAAACTGATAGAGACTCGTCTTGTTGCCTTCTGCTTTTTCTTGTCCTTTTGGCTTGCTCACGGCAGTCTGAGTGGTTGTAGCAATGTCAGCCGCGGTCGTCTTAATTTCAGATGGCGGGGCGTAAGCGGCAATGGATAATGCCACTTGCTCAGTCATGACGTTGTTTGAAAAATGGTTGATGTCGTGGATTTGCTGAGCCAAGTTTAACGACGGATAGCTGACCTGTGGCAGCGGTGAAATCGGTAGCGCGCGCAAACCTGTTTTTGGCTGTTTATGAGATGACGCATTATAAGGCGTCTCGCGGCTGATTACATCGCCTGTCAGGGTATTGCCCAGTGCTTGCCATTTGGCCTTTATTACCCGCGCGGCAAAGTCTTTGGCATCAGGATAAGCCACATAAAATGCGTGCTCTTGGCAGCTATTTGGCAAGTTTTGATGAAACACCAGCTGGCTGGCTTGCCATACTGGCGCAAGGCTATAGCGCGCCTGTCCACAGCTCGCTGAGCGAGTGGCTATGGTGGTGGGCAGTCGATAATCGGCCAGCTGCGGCGTGTAGGTGAGTCGCGCGCGGTCAGTGTCCAGCGGATAGCTTTTGATACTGATGGTACTAAAATTGACCAAAAAACCATCAGGGCTTGCGTTATAAGGACGCAATGGTGCGTTGTCAAAGGCGGCAGGGTCTTTGCCCACCTTATCAAACACTGTGCTGTCGACGATGATATCACCGTCGATATGACGAATACCTGAGGCTTGCACGTGATAGAGCAGCTGCTGTAGGCGCTCGTGCGTCATTTTTGGGTCGCCGCTGCCTTGTAGCACCAAGTCGCCATACAGGCGCTCGCCGATGATCACGCCAGTATGATAGACGCGGGTATGCCAGACAAAATCCGCACCAAGCGTATCTAGCGCGATAAAGCTCGGCACCAGCTTCATGGTGCTGGCAGGGGTGCGCGCTACCTGAGCTTGATGACTCAGTAAGGGTGAAAAAGCTATCTTGGTCGTTGTATGTGCGGTGCTTTTTTGCTCGACACCCGCGCCGTCATTGACGCTACTATCGTCGGTGCTACTGTCTTGGCTTGTTTGCATCTTGGTATTTGGCCACTTGGCCTCTGACGGTAGGGTAGGAATGCTCTCTAAGCTTTGATAAGTAGAAGGGTCGTCGGTATAAGCGTGTAGCTGCCGCTCATACTTTTGGATGGTTTGTTTTTCTATCGTCACAAGCGTGCTTTGGTAACTGGCAGCGTTGTTTGAGCGCTCTGCTGGATGCTGGCTGTCGGTGACTTTGATAGGCGCTGGTAAGTGACTGGCGTTTTTGTCGCCCACTGGTGTGATGACGATACTGATGTCGGCGGCGCTCAAGTCTGCACGTGACAATGCGGTTTGGATGGCCTCTGGTAGCGCCGCTTGGGCAACAAGCGGTGCCGTCAGCGCAGTGGCCAATAATGCTTGTCTGACCAAGTGCCTGACAAAGCGCCTGCCAAGTCGATGCAGTCGTAACGGTGCAACCGCAGCGTGCGGCGACGTATCAAAGGCAGAAGGCTTGTCATGATAATGGGGGGTGGAGGTGGATTGCATGAGTATCATTCATCAGGTGGCAAAAATAGCCTATGGTATCATGAGTTCCGCTTTTCGCGTAGATGGGGCGTGTTGATTATCAAGGGCATGTATCAGTCTCGCGCATTCATGCAGGGTATTTATTTTCTGTAGGGTCTTGCCGTATCGGCGATAGCTGATGGCACGCTCTAGCGCACATGCAAAAACGCCATGGCGGTCATGGTGGCATCATTATAGGCATCATGAGCGCCCAAGTCAGGAATCTGATAATGCGCTAAGATATTGGTCAGCCACTGCGCTTGGCTGGAGAGCCCTTGGGTTTGACCACTCATACGCCGACTGTATAAGTGCCGAATATCGATGACTTTATTGGGCAAGGTGGTGCCCATGTAGTCTTTTACCAATGGATTTAAAAATGCCATATCGAGCTGCGGACAAAACCCTACAATCGGACGGTTACCGATAAAGGGCAATAGCCGCGCTAGCATCTCATCATAGCTCATACCATGCTCGACATCAGCGGTACGTAGTCCATGGATCACGATGGTGTCGCGGTCAGGCATGACGGGCGGGCGACAGACCAGATGGATACCGTTGCCCGTATCGATGCTAGACCCATCGATATGAATAGCGGCCACCGATAGCAGGTGGTGCTTTTTGGGGTTTAGCCCCGTCATCTCACAGTCGAGTGCCACCCACCGCTCAGCGGCAGGCTGATCAAACATCGCCGTCAGCTCAGGACGCTGCAGCTGCATTTTTTGCCATTTGCATGATAGTTGGGTCAGCCAGCTCATATTCTGTACTCTATCTTTGCTGTTTGCGCCGCTCTAGGCAATCTCTAATTGATAATGCTGCCGCAGCTGGTTTTTAAAGCTTTTGACAACGGCCAAACACTCTTTTAATAAATCACGCTCAAGCGCGGTTAGCGTCATGGGGTTGACCTGCCGTGCATGTTTGTCATCGGTTGAGAGCGCCACAGAGAGCCGCTGCGCCATAAAAAACTCCAGCGCCTCTAACAATGTGTCAGCCCGCTCTTGGGTCAATGCGCCCACCTTGACCAAGGCCTTTAGGCGGTTTTTACTGCTAGGGACGGCCAAGATATCGTTTTCTAGAGCGAGGGCGCGAATACCGTGTACTAACGGAAAAATCCCTGCTTTTTTTAGATCGATATTTTGCGAGGCGCTTTTACCTGCTAATAATGGTACAAACTTTTGCCACCATTGATTGATATCACCAAACTGTAGCGCTGCCCGCGCAAACTGGCGCACAAACATAGGGTCTGAGCGTCGATGCGCGGCCTTGAGGTGCTGACGAACGTGCTGCAAGAGCGTCTCATCACCGCAGACATATTCGCCATCGAGAATGGCAGACAAGTAGATGGCGTGCATGGGATCGGTGTTTTTAAACCATGAGCTGATTTGAGCATTAAACTGTTGTAATGGCTGTCGCCACATCGGGTTGGTCATCATGATATTGCCGTCACATAGCGGATAGCCAAGTCGCGCCAGCTGCTCATTAAAGCGCGCCGCAAACTGCGGCAAATCCGGATGAGTATAGCCATCACGGATGATCAGTGCATTGTCTTGGTCGGTGCGCATGATTTGCTCGCCGCGGCCCTCGGAGCCCATGACGATAAGACAGGTGTGACTCATCACCTCATCAGGGACGAGCAGTTGCCATAGCTTGGTAAATACCTGAGCGTTCAAGGTCTGTACCATGCGGCTGATGTTACCGATTTTTACCCCGTTTTGATGCTGGGCACGGATATAGCGTCCTATCCTCTCGACGGCTGTGCCCAAACTGCCAAAATCTTGGGCTTGCTCGATTTGAATACTGATGAGCTGCGAGTGGTGGCTGATATGCGCGAGCATGTCGCTTTGGCCAAGCACACCTGCTACCGCACCATGGTGATTGATGACAGGCAAGCGATGAATACGGTAACGCGTCATGGTCAGCAGCGCATCACCGATCTCATCGCTCGCCTTGATGGTACGTAGATTAAAGTTAGCATAACGCTGGCATGGCGTGGTGGTAAGGTCTCGCTGCTCACTGACCGCGCGGCAAATATCGCTATCGGTCAAGATACCCAGTGTCGCATCGATGCCATGTTGTGCGTTTGCGATGGCCAGTCGATGCGTAGGTGCTCGCACCAGTACGTGCTTTAATCCAGCATCTGTCATCGTGCGCGCCGCTTCATGTAAGCTGGTATCAGCATCGACGATATGTACAGGCAGTAAACGGACATCGATGACCGGCTGCAGCATGATCTGCTGTACTTCTTGCTGATCATCGTAGGCGGCATGGACAGCAGGTTTATGATTGCGGCGCTGCTGCAGGGCTTTTAGCCGCTCAGGCAGTTTGTCGGAGAGCATTTGCCGCACCAGGTGATTTTGTGCGCTGATTTTATCGACCGCTGCACCCTTAACTTGTAGCAGTAACGTGTCCTCGGTGGCGCGAAACTGATAACGCTGTCTGTCTTCGTCCGTCAGCTGCGCGTCTGAGGCCGCTGATAGCTGCGGTGTGTTGGAGGACTCAGGCAAGCGGCGGCTGTCAAACCAGTCGTTGTTATTGGGCTCATCTGAGTGATTGCTACCCAAGTAGGCCGCGACAAAATGACCTGCCAATAACTGCTCAATCTGGCCTTTGATGACCACATATAAGTATGACATCTCGTCTGCAGGTAGGCTTTCGTCTTTGGCAAGGTAGCGGATTTTGGTGTGTTTTCTGATGCTTTGGCGCTCAGCCAAGCTCAGCACATCAAAAGGCGGCTGGGTAAAATCAAGATGGGGCATGGCATCATCCTTGATGGCATCGTTGCGACAGTCTATTTTACTATAGCACTATTTAACCAAAAAACCTTTAATAACCAGTATCCCATCATGGTTATTAAAGGGTGTTGATGGTTATAAAAACAGCCGCTCTGTGTATCACTCAGGCTAAGGAGAATGGATCTGCTTGCCGGTTTTACACCTCAAGTAACGCCCGAATACGGCGGATGGCTTCGCGGCTTTCTTCTACACTGGCCACCAGCGCGATACGCACATAGCCCTGACCGGGGTTGTGTCCAGCGACCTCACGCGACAGATAGCGCCCTGCTAAGGCGTGGATATTGGCCTGCTCATATAGCGCTTTGACAAAGACTTCATCATCGCCATCGAACTGCTCAGGGACTTTGACCCAAAAGTAAAAGCCAGCCTCAGGCATACGTAGCGATAACACATCGCCAAGCTCTGCCATCCATAGCGAAAATTTTTCTTGATACAGCGCGCGGTTGTGCGCCACGTGTTTTTCGTCTTGCCACGCGGCGATAGAGGCCAGCTGATGCGGTATTGGCATCGCACAGCCTTGATAGGTGCGATATTGCAAATAGGCCTGCAAAATCTCAGCGTCGCCAGCGACAAACCCTGAGCGTAAGCCCGGTAGGTTGGAGCGCTTGGATAACGAGTGAAAGACGATACTGTTTTTAAAATCATGTCGCCCGAGCGCGGCGCACGCTTGTAGTAGACCTATCGGTGCTGTATCAAAATACAGCTCGCTATAGCACTCGTCGCTGGCGATGATAAACCCGTACTGATCTGACAAACGCAGCAGATATTCCCAATCCTCCATCGTCATCACCGAGCCTGTCGGGTTGTTGGGGCTACAGACAAAAAGTAGCTGCGTGCGCGCCCACACATCTGTTGGCACCGCCCGATAGTTACCCTTAAAATCATTATCTGCAGTACAAGGCACAAAATACGGCGTCGCCTGCGCCAATATCGCCGCACCCTCATAGATCTGATAAAACGGATTGGGCATGACGACAGTCGGTTGTGCGCCAGTTGCTGGTTGTGCGTCATCACACTGATGATCGATGACCGCTTGTACGATGCTAAAAATCGCTTCACGCGTGCCCATTACAGGCAGCACTTGGGTGCGAGGATCGACATGATGCAAAAAGAACCGCCCCTCCAACCAATGCGCGATGGTCTGACGAAGCTCAAACAGACCATTGGTGCTCGGATAAAGGCTTATTTTGTCCAAGTTTTCGTGTAATGCGTCCAAGACGAAGCTAGGTGGCTGATGTTTTGGCTCACCGATGCCTAGTTTTATCGCACTGTAATGAGGGTCTGGCGTGCTATCAGCCAACAAAGCAGCCATCTTGGCAAAAGGATACGGATGTAGGTGTGTTATGTTGTGATTCATAGGTAGGGTAACTATAATAGACAATTAATAATAAAGTTATAAAAAAAAATTACATTTGGGCAGTGTAGCACTTCTCATATTTTTTGTCTTTTGCTTCTCTTGTCTATAAAGACGCATTTATTGATAACTTATTCATAATAAAAAACAGCGGTCGGCGCGATATGTTGGCTGATAGTAAGGGTAATTTGATATGTCTAGTGTCCTAAATAATGACCAACTTCACGCTAAAGATATCAATAATGACGTTGATAATAGTGTAACGCGTGTCAAATTATACGAGCTGCTACAAGAGCGAGAGCAGTGCTGGTGGCAGACGCGTCAGAATTTGATTAACCTAAAAGAGCGGCAAGTGTTTTGGTATGGCGAAAACAGCCTGATGATGTGGCTGATGTGGCAGTTGGTCAGCTATGTGCTGGTGGCTATGACGCTGATGCTGCTGAGCCGATTTTTAGACCTCTCGCTACCGCTCTGGCAGTATGCGGGGTTGTTTGTCATTCAGACGGCGATATTTGTCGTCATCTTGATGAGTAAGGGGAGACTCGCCAACAAGCTGCAACAAAAAATCGATAATGACGAGCTGCTCCGCGAGCAGGCGCTCAACGAGATGGCGATACTGGCAGAAGACTGTTTGTACCCTGATGTGCATGCCAAGTCGCCTATTTCGTTAGAGCAGCTGTATGAGGCGTTAGATGGGCGCTTTCATTTAGCCAGCTTACAATGCTTGCTACAAAAGGAGGTCGATGCGGGGCGCTTGATATTGACGCAGACGCAAGTGGAGGCGGAGATTTTGCCACTAGAGCTGGCCGATGATGAGCTAAAAGAGCATGCTCGTGAGATGGTATATAAAAGTACCTTATAAGTGACTCTATAGCGATAAGCCCCATCAATGTATCATCAATGATGGGGCTTGTTTTTACGGAACAGTAGCGGGGTTTACGATAGGTTTTAGGCTGGCCACTTTATCCTCTACTCGTGTCTTTTGGAGCTGTCAGGCTGGCAAGTAGCGCAGCTTTTAAGGCGCTTAGTCTATCAGTGGACAGCGGCTCATCGTTTTGATCACTGATATAAAACATGTCTTCTGCGCGCTCGCCTAACGTGGTAATACGGGCGGCGTGCACTTCTATTTTTTCTTGCAAAAACACCTGTCCAACGCGCGCCAGCAGCCCCGGCTGATCTAAAGTCTCTAGGCTCATGATATGCTGATCTGAGGCGTCATTAAACTCAAAACTAATCTCTGTTTTTACCTCAAAATGACGCAGCTGCCTAGGAATGCGTTTATGCACCAGCTTTGGTAAGGCAGGGGCTTTAAAGGCGTCAATCAGTCGCTGCTTGAGCTCTTGCTGGCTGTCTTCATCGACCAGTAGCGTACCACTTGGATCGAGCAGCACATAGGAATCCAAGGCAAAGTCGCGAGTGGCGGTGATGATGCGCGCATCGAGCACATCTAGGTTCATCTGATCAAAGACGGCCATGGTCACAGCAAACAGATTCATCTGATCTTGGGTGTAGACAAAGACTTGAACGGCATCAAGCGCCAGCTCGCGATGCTCGCGCAATACCACCAGTGGCGGGCTATCGGCATTGGATGCCAGACCGATGGGTGGATGGTTTAGGATGGCTTCGGTGTGCCAAAGGATATCCTCTGGTATCTCGCGCAAAAAGTACTCATCGCCCAGATCGTCCCACAGACGTAACACTTCCTCGCGGTTCATATGCTGATTGTCGACATTGTCGAGCATCTTTAGCGCTTGCTTACGCGTGGCGCTGATCATATCTTGGCGGTTGGTCGGCGCGTCGATATCGGCGCGTAGGATACGGCGTGTCTGCGAGTAGAGCTGTTTCATCAGGGTCGCCCGCCAGCTGTTCCAGAGCTGCGGATTGGTGGCGTTCATGTCGGCGACAGTCAGGACGTATAAGTGATTGAGGTGGGTGACATTGCCGACCAAATCCGCAAACACTGTGACCACCTCTGGGTCTGAGATGTCCTTTTTTTGGGCGGTCATCGACATCAGTAAATGGTGACGGGTCAGCCAGCCGACCAGATGCGCGTCGGCTTTGCTCATACCGTGCGCCAAACAAAACTCAATTGCTTCTGTCTCACCCAGCAGGCTGTGATTGCCGCCGCGACCTTTGGCAATATCATGAAACATCGCTGCCAGTACCAATATCTCTTTGCGCTCAATCCGCTGAAAAATCGCACTGACCAAAGGAAAGTCCTCAAAAAACCGCGGATCGGTAAAGCGGTGCAAAATACGAATCAAAAACAACGTATGAGCATCGACCGTATAGCGGTGAAATAGATCATACTGCATCAGTCCGGTGACTTGGGCAAAGGCTGGAATGTAATTCCCCAAGACGCCATAGCGGTTCATGGTGCGCAGACGATGGAACAAATAGTTTTGTTCTTTTAAGTTGGCCAAAAACAGCGCTTGATGGGTAGGGTTGTCGCGATAAATCTGATCAATGCCGCGCGCGGCGATTTTTAGTGCGCGCAGCGTGTGGGTACGGACATTTTTAATACCGTACTGACCCATGAGTAAAAACATCTCTAAAATCGACTCAGGATGCTGAGCAAACACCCGATGATGCGCCATCGCGATTTGGTCACCGACTTGGTTAAAGCGGGCGTTGATGAGGTGCTTTTTTGGCCGTTCGTCATCGGGCAGTTGCGGCTCGATAATGGTTTCATAATAGTGGTTGGTCAACATCTCAGAGAGTGTCGATATTTGCATGGCGCAGCGATAATAGTCGCGCATAAAACGCTCGACGGCAGCATTGGGCTGATCATCAGGCTGCATCTCATACCCCATCATCTGTGCGACCTCGCGCTGATAGTCAAACAACAGCTTGTTTTCATTGCGGCCTGTGAGCACATGCAGATAATGACGGATTTGCCACAGATAGCCCTCAGCGAAGCTTAACTCGTCAAACTCCTTTTCGGTCAAAAAGTTTTGTTGTACCAAGTCATAGAGCTTGCCCACGCGAAAATACCGTTTGGTCACCCAGCCGATGATATGGATATCCCGTAGCCCGCCAGGCGCGGTCTTGATATTGGGCTCCAGATTATATTCGGTGGCATTGTGCTGGAGATGGCGCGCCATTGCTTCTTGGGTTTTTACCTCAAAAAAATCACGCGGCGACCAGCATTTATTGACGATTTGGGTAGGAACGTCTTGTAAAGCGTCGTTGCCGACCAGTAGCCGCGCCTCTAACATCGCACTGGCGATAGTATGATCGGCAGCAGCTTCTAGGCCATCATTGACACTGCGTACCGACAACGCAGGCTCAAGGCCGACATCCCACAGTAGCGCCACCAGATTGTCGATCTTGCCACTGGCATCGGTGTCGACTTCCTCAAACGACAACAGCAGTATGTCGACATCTGAGTACAGCGACAGCTCACCGCGTCCATAACCACCTGTCGCAAACAGGGCCAAATCCGTCTTATCCAGCTCAAACCAATAAAACAAAGCAATCAGTAGCTCATCAATCGCTTCGCTACGCGCGCCAACCAGCTGACGAATATTGACACCGCGCTCAAGGGCACGGCTGATATCCTCATTGATTTGGCTCAGCCATTCAGGAATACCCAACAAAGCAGGCTCTGAGGTGCTATCGGCGCTGGCGCGTGCTGTCATCGCATCGGTAGTCACTGACTGCTTGGAAAATAGGGGTAAGGGTGTCAAATCGATAGAGGTGACATCGCAAGTAAACATGAGGATATCCAATTAACAGGGTAAAAAAATTGTTGATACCAAAAGTATCGCAATTATAGTCCAAAAAAAAGACCGCCTAGGCGATCTTTTCTTGTCTTACTGGGTCAAAAAGCTCAGGTCTTCTTCAGGGCGCGTGGTAAACACTTCACAGCCATTGTCGGTCACGACCATCGTATGCTCCCACTGAGCCGACAGCTTACGGTCTTTGGTAATCGCCGTCCATTCATCAGGCAAAATCTTGGTCTGCCATGTGCCTTGGTTGATCATCGGCTCAATGGTAAAGGTCATACCCGTCTTTAGCTCAAAGCCTGTGCCTTTTTTGCCGTAGTGCATCACTTGTGGCTCGTGATGGAATTCATCACTGATGCCATGACCACAAAACTCACGGACAATACTAAAACGCTCAGGCTCGACCACTTCTTGAATCGCCGCACCGATATCGCCGAGACGCGCGCCGTTTTTGACGACACTCATGCCAGCATATAGCGCGTCTTGTGCGACTTTGCAGATACGCTGCGCCATGATAGAGCCGTTACCGACGATCCACATCTTTGAGGTGTCGCCGTAGTAGCCGTCTTTAATCACAGTCACATCGATGTTGATGATATCGCCATCTTTTAGCAGTTTATTTTCGCTAGGGATACCATGACACACCACGTGGTTGACGGATGTACAAATAGACTTAGGAAAGCCATTGTAGTTCAGCGGAGCAGGGATGGCCTGTTGCACATTGACGATATAGTCATGAGCGATTTGGTTGAGGGCTTCGGTACTGACGCCGACCTTGACATGTTCGTCGAGCATGACAAGGACGTCGCTGGCAAGTTTGCCGGCCACACGCATTTTTTCTATGGCCTCTGGGGACTGGATAAGGGATTTTTTAGTCATCATTGTGTTACTTATAGTTATGAAATAAAGGGGTAAATTTGTGGTAGACAAATTATATCATAAATGCAGTAGGCGCGTTTTTGGGAGAGTGTCTGATAAGTTTGCTGCCAGCAAATCATCCATGACGTTTCATACTTGGTTTATACTTCATGCTCGCTTTATATTTCATACTTGATTTATAAAGAACCACTTAGCGCACAAAGGCGGCATGGTGCATCAGCCATACATTGCGTAAAGGTCAATATAGTCGATTCTAAATAAAACAGATACATTACTGAGGACAAGGATTGACTCTCAAGCCAATAGCGCGCTAGCAGGTAATCATCGGACTGACAAGAGCCGTTAGCAAAATGCCTATATAGTGGAACAAAACTGAGCGAAAGACGCCACTCAATCTATAATGACAGTAAGGCATAAGTCATGCATAATAGCGACGTAAATAAGAATAATAACCAAAAAACAAGCATGTCTACAAACAAAACCGAACAGGTTTATTTTATTTTTATAGGAGATTGTATGAAAAATATCACCAACATCATGATGGCGGCGACTCTTGCAGCAGGCACGCTAGCGGCAGGTTGTCAAACCACCCCAAACGTCACCGCCCCAGTGACTCAGCCCGTCACTGCAGAAGCTCTACAGGCGTATAACTGGCAGCTCGTCGATGCCAAACGCACCAACGGCGACAAGGTCACACAGTTGTTTTTTGACCCAGCAAAACCTTTGATCTTAAGATTTGCTAAAGCCAATGGCAACGATCGCGTGACCTTTGTCAATACCTGCAACAACATGGGCGCAGAATACAGTGTCGTCAATGGCAATGTCCAGCTAGACAACGTACTGAGCACGATGATGGCATGCCCTGAGCCACAAGCGAGCTTTGATACTGCAACGCTTGCAACGGTCAATGGCAAATACAGCATCAACAAAAACGCTAATAACGTACCTGTGTTGACCATCAAAAACGACAAGCAAGTGGCGTACTTTAAAGCGGTTGCGAAATAAGATAGCAGTTGTGAAATAATATACTGCTGGTCTAGGGTCTGTCCTACACATAACTGTCGATAGGCCCTAGTATTTATTACATAATATCATCGATACCTCACTACTTAGTGGGGCGTTTTTTTATCCAAATGGCGCGTGCATTTAGGCTACACTAGGGTATGTCCTCACCTTTGCCCATCATCAGAGTCATGCCGCCCATGAGTATCGCGACAAAAAAGCAATTACTAGCCCTCAGTCTGGCAAGTTTAGGTATGTTGGTTACTGGCTGTCAGACGCTCTCAACTACCGCACTCAGTCCATCAGCTACCACCACTGCCACTCATCCCTTCATCATGTCCATGCCTACCATCGATCGGCAGGGGCGTATCGCTTATGTGGAAGAGCAAGGCGTTGGCGCGGCTAAAATCTCCCGTTTATGCAGCATCGCGCCTGATGGTCGCGATCGGCAACTGATCGATCAAATCAATGGCTATATCTACGCCCCAGCGTGGTCAGCTGATGGTCAACAGCTCGCCTATAGCAAACAAGCGCCAAACCAGCACCCAAATATCTATATCTATGACCGTAACCGCGATACGCATGACCTAGTGGTCAATGCGCAAGGGAGTAATCTGTCTGCCTCGTTTTCACCAGATGGCCATCATCTGCTATATAGCTCAACGGTCGCTGGCAATGCAGATATTTATAAAAAGCGCCTCAGTGATGGCGACACCCGCCAGCTGACGACGTTACCCAGTACCGAAGTGCAGCCAAGCTATGCGCCTGATGCTCAGAGCTTTGTCTATGTCAGTGACAAAGTACGTGCAGGCAGTCCTCGTCTGTATCGTTATTACTTTGCCACCCAGACGGCCGTGCTTATCACCACCGCTGGCTATGCTGCCAGTCCGCAGCTGAGTATGGATGGACGGCATCTGGCGTATCTCAATGGTCGCAAGGCTGCGGTGATGACGCTGGCGACTGGGCACGTGCTCAATTTGGCAGATACGGGGCTTGATGAGCCAGCGCGTCTGTCGCCTTCGGGTACGTACGCCGTTTATCCAGCGTATGCGCCAGATGTAGACGGCTCGCAGCGCAGTCATGTGGTGATTCACTCGCTGTCTGACCATCCAAGCTATACCATCAGCAGCCAAGATGGCGGGGTGATACGCTCGCCAGTTTGGGGGCGTTGACGACAAAAGTTGTATGTTGAACCTGATAAATAGGTATAATCGGTAATAACGAAACATAAGTCGGTTGCAAT
Source organism: Psychrobacter halodurans (assembly GCF_017498075.1). NCBI lineage: Bacteria > Pseudomonadati > Pseudomonadota > Gammaproteobacteria > Moraxellales > Moraxellaceae > Psychrobacter > Psychrobacter halodurans. Next base: position 116,568 of record NZ_JAGBKN010000006.1, on the reverse strand, counting down.
AGCCGGTTTGGTTGTAGGATAAGGAGTGTGCGTTTGATGCAGGAGTCTTTTGCGGTATTTATCACTAAGATAAGTCTTTATCCGACAGTGATCTTTACGGGTTTGGTGATGTTTGTCACCTTGTATTGGCTGGTATCGCTACTTGGCATGGCCGACATGGATACGGTCGAGCTTGGCGACGCTGGCGGTGAGGCAGATATCTCCGATCTGTCATCGACGGGCTTTTTTACAGGTCTTATGCTCAAGTTTGGTCTTTATGGCGTGCCGCTTATTATTATCTTAACCCTTATTAGCCTTATCGGCTGGCTGCTTAGCTATCTGTATACCAGCTTTTTGCATCAATACTTTCATTCAGGTGCGCTTTATTATGTGTTTGGTACCGGGGCGTTGGTGTTTGTCTTGGTGGTATCGATGTGGCTAACTGGTCTTATCATCTCGCCCATCCGCAAGAACATCGCCAACATTCCCAAACGCAGCGCCGCAAGCAACGTCGGTAAAGTTGCCATCGTGCGGACGCTGAGCGTGACCGACAAGCATGGCGAGGCTGAGCTAGCTGATGGCGGTGCAGGACTGATTCTCAAGGTTCGCTCACAGAGCGCTGACAATCTATTGAAACAAGGCGATAAAGTCATATTGGCTGAGTATATCGCAGACGCCAATGCCTACTATGTGACGGCGGCCAAAGACGAGTAACGGCGATATATTGTATCGATGACAGGCGATAAGCACTGGGCTTTGTCTTGATTAGGCTTTGTGTTTATTAAAATTTGTGTTTATTAAAATTTGTGTTCATTAGACTAAAAAGTGTGGCAGTGAGACCAACTGCTAACTATCCGTCAATCAATACCCACCAATAAATACCCGCCGCTGTTGCGATACCGCAGTCAAATTTTATGAAAGAGACGATATATAGCTTTACATTATATAGTTTTACACTTGCGTTTTATTAGAGGAATAAATATGGACATACTTATCATCGTCGGCGTGGTTGTGGTGCTGGCGTTTGTTTTTATTATGGCAGCCCTTTTGATGCTCAAGGCCTTTTATTTTAAGGTAGAGCAGGGCAAAGCACTGATTATCAACGGCGTGAACAAAATCGCGGTGCGTTTTGATGGTGGCTTTGTCTGGCCGATCATTAACAAAAAAGAGCTGATGCGTATCTCGCTTATCACCTTAGAGGTCGATCGCCGCGGCAAAGAGGGGCTAATCTGCGCTGATAATATGCGTGCCGACATCACGGTGGCGTTTTATTTACGGGTCAACGAAACCGAAGAAGATGTGCTCAAAGTCGCCAAGTCGGTCGGGGTGGAGCGCGCCTCTGATAAAGTGGCGGTCAATGAGCTGTTTAATGCCAAGTTTTCTGAAGCACTAAAGACGGTCGGCAAACAAATCGACTTTGTCAAACTCTTCGAAAACCGTAGCGAGTTTCGTGACAGCATCGTGCAAGAAATCGGTAATGATCTCAATGGCTATGTGTTAGAAGACGTGGCGATTGACTATCTGGAGCAAACGCCAAAAGTGTCGCTGGATGCCAGTAATATCTTGGACTCTGAAGGCATCAAAAAAATCACCCAGCTGACCGCGATGCAAAACGTCATCACCAATGAGCTTGAGCGTGACGAAGAGCTGGCGGTGAAGAAGAAAAACGTCGAAACCGTCGAGGCGATGCTGGAGCTGGAGCGTCAGCAAGCAGATGCCGAGGCCAAACAAAAACGCGAAATTGCGTCAGTCATCGCTCGTGAAACGGCCGAGACGCGCAAGATCGAAGAAGAAGAGCGCAAAAAGTCAGAAACCGCTATCATCATCGTCGAGCAGGATCTGGCCATTCAGCGCGAAAACCAGCAGCGCGAAATCGAGGTTGCAGAGCAAAACCGTATGCGCGCCGTCATCATCGAGCAAGAAAAAGTGACGCGAGCGCAGGATCTAGAGATCGTCTCGCGTGAGCGTGAAGTTGACTTGCAGCGTATCGAAGCTGAGCGTGCCATCGAGCTTGAGAAAAAAGAAATCGCCAACGTCATCCGTGAGCGTATCGCAGTCGATAAGACCGTGGCGCAAGAAGAAGAGCGCATCAAAGAAGTCCGCGAAGTCAGTGAGGCGGAGCGTGACAAGCAAACGCGCGTCCTTGCCGCTGAGGCAGATGCAGAAGAGCTCAAAGTGCGTCAAGTCAAAAAAGCCGAAGCTGAAGAGCTGTCAGCGAAGCATAAGGCGGTGGAGATTACCACCCTTGCCAATGCCAATTTAGAGGCGGCGGCCAAAGATGCTGAGGCCAAAGTTAAGCTGGCTGAAGGAATCAAGGCCGAAGAGTCGGCGCATGGTTTTGCCGAAGCGGCCATCCAAGAAGCCAAGGCCATGTCGCTAGAAAAAGAAGGCATCGCCAAAGCCAATATCATCAAAGCAACAGGGCAGGCCGAAGCGCAATCTGAGCGCGAAAAAGGTCTGGCTGATGCCGAGGTAATCGCCGCTCGCGGTGAGTCAAACGCCAAAGCCGAGCGCGATGTCGGTATGGCCAATGCGCAAGTCGTTGCCGCTCGCGGTGAGTCGGATGCCAAGGCTGAACGCGACGTCGGTCTGGCCAAAGCCGAAGTCACGCGTGCGCACTTCCAAGCTGAGGCCGATGGTCTGGTCGAGAAGTTCAACGCCATGGGCAGCATGAGTAAAGAGGCTCGTGAGCACGAGGAGTTCCGTATGGGGCTTGAGACTGCCTTGCAAGAAGCCATGGCGTCTATCGATGCTGGTAAAGAGATTGCCAAAGAAAATGCTGACGTATTGGCTGTGGCGCTACAAAAAGCCAAAATCGATATCGTCGGCGGCGAAGCTCACTTCTTTGACAACTTTGCCAAATCACTCTCTATCGGCAAAGCCATCGATGGCCTTGCTGGTAAGTCAGATACCCTAAGCGGTATCCTCAATGGTGTGCTGGCCAATCAGGCAATGAATAAAGCCAATAAGTCAGATAACGCGCCGACTCAATATAATGATTAGTATGTTTGATAGTCAAAAATCTGCTGCTGTGGCGGCAGGTTTTTTGGTCAGCTCATGACAGTACTGAGCTGGCTGGTCTAAAAAAGCTTATCCACGCCTTTGTCGCTTAACGTTACTTTTCGTTTTTTTAGACCAGTCAAGATTTTCTTAAGTTTATCTCATCTTTTCTTATTGCCCAAAATTCTTTTATTATATAAAAACAGAAGTGGACGACTCACGATGGCGGATACGCAAAACTCAACCAATCTAGATAGCACCGACAACGATAGCCAAGCCAATCAAGCCCAGCCCAGCAGTCAAGCCGATCAGGCCGTCGCTTCAGGTAACGCCTATGAGCTTATAAAAAAACGCCTTACCGAGCAAGGTAGCCGCTTAGAGCAGCAAACCGCGACCTTGAATAATGCACGCCTACAGGAGTTTGGCAGCACGCAGATGCAAGTGATTGCCCGCACGCGTATTCGTACCGAATATAACTGCGTGGCGCAAGATATGGTACAGGTCGGTGATTATTTGCTGTTTGGTTACAACGTCTTTATGGGGCTTAAGCGCGCTAGTAGTATCAAGGATGTGCTATCGCTATATCGTCTGAGCAAGGCAACTGATGGTGGCGATACGGCTGAGGAGGGCGCGCAGAAAAGCCAAGCCAATCAAGAAGAGGCGTATCAGTTAGAAGAAGTCGAGTTGGCAGGGACTTTTTTAGATCAGCAAGCTTTTGTGCAAGACTTCAACGAGCTATACCGCTATTACAAGCAAACGCGCCTTATGCAGCTGACGGTCAAAGACAGCAAGCTTTTGCTGGCGTTTCAGATCGGTGAGCGTATCAGCGATATTCGGGTGTTTCGCTTTGCGCTTGATTTTAGCGAAGGCACACCAGAGGCTGCGCAAGTGGCTTATGTCGACAATCGCGGTGAGCGCGATATTGAGCTACCACCTGCTTATGATTTTGAGTGGATAGAGACCACGCGTGAGCAGATGATCAATGGCAAATATCCGCACATGAATATCCTAGACACCATATTTGTGGAAACGGTCGGCGGTGACTTGACCATCAAAATCGAAAACAATACCGAGTCAGGGCAGGGCATCTATAGCGAGCCGGTCGATGACCGTACCCAGTCGCTTACCGATGCTCAGATCGATTATGCCAAGGTGGGCAGCTTGATTTTGCTCAAGATATTACCGTATCGCGAGGACAGCTATCGCTACTTTGTTTATAACACCTTGACCGAGGCTGTGCTGCGGCTGGATGCCATCGGGCAGTCGTGTGTGCAGCTGCCTGAGGATCACGGCATCATCTTCCCTGGAGGCTACTATCTGCAGACAGGCGAGTATAAACTGTTTGATGCTCATAATGGCGATGCCAACACCAGTACGGGTAGCGGCACGGGAAAAAACCTAAAGTTTAAACGTAAGATCATCTCGCCCAATGGCGAAGATGTATTGTTTTTGTTTTATGACCGAGCACTTGGCGTCACGGGGCTATTTCCTTACAACCTTATCAAAAAACAGCTGGCAAACCCCATTTATTGTAACGGCATGGCGCTGGCTGAAAACGGCCGTTTGGTGCTGTTTAGTGCGCAAAATGAGCCGTCACGCATTCATCCAATGCAGATATGGCATACGCCGTATGCGTCGCATGAGTATGTCAGCGAGTTGCCTGAAAGCACGAGCTTTTATGGCAAAATCGGGAACAAAGAGCTGGTACGCGGTATCTCAGATCTTTATAGCATCACTCGCCTCATTGACAATCAAAGCGTCTCGCAAAAGCTTTATGAAGAGCTCGCCGACAATACCAGCCGTCTCTTTGATAGCTATTATTGGTTGTCCGAGCCAGAGCTGGACGATATTGCAGGCAGTATCAAAGACGTCACCGCCACCGCTGAGCTGGTCATTGATGAGTTTGCCAAAGTCCAAAGCATCCAAAAACAAACCCAAGCAGCACTAGCGGATGCCGACGCTCAGCAAAATGATATCCTGCGGCAAATAAAAATCACAAACTTTGAGTCAGCCAGTGACTATGTGGCGCAGTTATCGGCGCTCAGGCGGCAAAAAGGTCGGCTGGTCGGCTTAGAGGACTTGCGTTATTTAGATAGTGATAAGTTACAAGCATTGCAAAAGCAATTGGAGGAAGCAGAGAGCGAGCTGGCCGAAAAAACCGTGACGTTTTTAAGCGGTGAGGAGGCATTATCCAGTTATGAGGATATCTTAGCAGATGTCAGCGAACGTCTAGACACCGCCGAAACCAATAGCGAGCTCAAACCGGTGCTTGAGCAAATCGACGATACCGCTGCAGGGCTGGACTTGTTGACCGAGCTGCTGGGCACCCTCGATGTCGCTGATGCCACCGTCCGTACGCAAATCATCGATGACATATCGTCCATTTACTCGCGCCTCAATCAAAACAAAGCCAAGCTCAATCATAAACGTAAAAGCTTAGGTTCTGCCGAAGTGATTGCGCAATTTGGGGCGCAGTTTAAGCTGTTTGGTCAGTCGATTGCCAATGCCTTGTCGATTGCCAATACGCCGGAGAAATCAGACGAGCAAATGGCCAAGCTACTGGTGCAGCTAGAGGAGCTTGAGAGTCAGTTTGCTGATCCTGAGACGGGGGGCGGCGATCAGTTTTTGGCAGATATCATCACCAAGCGCGAAGAGATTTTTGATACTTTTGAAAATCATAAACAGCAGCTGCTCGATGCCCGTAATCGCCGGGCGCAAAACCTAGGCGATGGCGCACTGCGGATGCTTGAGAGTATCAAAAAACGCACCCAAAGCACTGGTGTCACTGGGTTTGCCGAGGAAGAAGCGCTCAATACTTACTTTGCCTCTGATGGTCTGGTACAAAAAGTACGGAGCATCGCCAAAGACTTACAACAGATGGGGTTTAGCGTCAAAGCAGACGATATCGACGCACGCCTCAAAGCCATTCAGGTTGAAAGCTATAAGAGCCTCAAAGACAAGTCGGATCTGTTTGAAGACGGTGGGCAGATCATCAAGCTTGGCCGTCATCGCTTTTCGGTCAACACTCAGCCGCTGGACTTAACGCTGCTCAGTCGTCAGCAGTCCGATGGTACGCGCGTGCTCAATTTGCATCTGACGGGTACCGACTATTATGAAGTGCTCGATAATGTAGAATTAAATGCGCTGCGCCCGTATTGGGACATGAGTATCGCCTCTGAGTCTGATACGGTGTACCGCGCTGAATACTTGGCCTATCGCATCATCGAGAGCGCGAAAAACAATCAAGACGGCCTGACTCAGGCGCGTCTGTATCAGGCTTATGACGACACGGTCAGTATGGCCAATACGGCTCATACGATAGATAGCAGCGGCGAGATTACTACCAGCAGTCCACTGGCCACATTGGTCAAAGCGTATGCCACGCCGCGTTATCAGCTTGGGTTTGACAAAGGCATTCATGATCATGACGCCACATTGCTATTGCTCCAAATCCTGCCCACGCTACGCGATGCCGGTTTACTTATTTATACACCGCAAGTGCGCGCGCTGGCGCAGCTGTTTTATTGGCAACTGTCCCTGGTACAAGCGCTTGGCCTAGAGGCTTTGCGCCCCTTTGGCTATGACACTTGGCTAAATGAAAACGTGCTGATACAAGTCGGCAGCTGGCTCGATAGAGCAGTAACTGCCGAGCAGCTGCGGCGTAGCCTTGGCAGCGATCGGGCGCAGGCGCTATTAATTGCTGATATGACCATGCTCATGCGCGAGTTTGTTACGGCTTATGATGGCAGCCATACAGGCAGTAATAGTCATCATACTAGCAATAGCAATGATGCCACTATCTTTCAACACCAGTACATACAGCAAGCCTGCGAATACTTGGTCAGTGTCATGGGGCAGGCTGGCACTGATGCAAGTGGGATGCTCGCCAGTGGTCTAGATAGTGATACTGTCGATCACAAGCTATCATTATCATGGCAAACCAGCCAGCAAGCGCAAGCGCTGTGTGATCAGCTGCGCCAAGCATTGGATGCTAACCCAAGCGGTGGGCAAGCTACTCAAAGCATGACGCAGCTGCAGGCCTCTATTGGCAAGCTGACCTTGCAGCCCAAATCTGCCTATGAGCTACTAGCCACTTGGTTTTATGCTTTGCTAGATAGCATAGCTACAGATCAGACTACAGATAGTAGCAGTGCTGATGATGGTGATGCGCCTAGCGAAGATGTGCGCACTAAGCGAGCAGAAGAGGAAGCGCGGCGTCAGCAGCAGGTGGAGATCGGTCGCCATTATGTACCTGAAGCGATTGCTATTATGCTCACCCAGTTAGATGACCCCATGCGCGCATCTTTATTGCAGCGCTTGAGTACGTCGGGCGTCAGCGTTGATGCAAGGGCGTCGGAGCACGCCTCGGCATCGACCTTGTCCTTTATAGCATCATCCTCGTCTTTATCCAATGGCAAACACCCGCTAAATCAAGTACAAAGCTTTGCACGTAGTACAAGTAAGGTGGCGCTTGAGATACAGGTGGGCAGCTTATTGGGCGAGCATCAGCGTATTCATCAGCAGACCCTCACCTTTGCGGTCGATGATTTTTTAAGCCGTTTGCATCATCACGACAGCCAAGTCATTCCGGCTTATAGGCGCTATCTGGCGATGCGTACTGAGATATTGCATGAGGCAAAAGACGAGCTGCGGCTAAATGAGTTTATGCCGCGTCCGCTATCATCCTTTGTGCGTAACCGCCTGATTAATGAGAGCTATCTGCCATTGATTGGTGACAATCTTGCCAAGCAAATGGGTACCGTCGGTGAGGACAAGCGTACCGATCTGATGGGTATCCTTATGATGATATCACCGCCAGGGTACGGCAAAACCACCTTGATGGAATATGTGGCGAGCCGCTTAGGGCTTATTTTTATGAAGATAAACTGTCCCTCGCTCGGTCATGATGTCACCTCCCTCGACCCCGAAAAAGCGCCTAACGCCACCGCACGCGAGGAGCTAAACAAGATCAACCTTGCCTTTGAAATGGGTAGCAACGTCATGCTCTATCTGGATGACATCCAGCATACGCACGCCGAGTTTTTACAAAAATTCATCTCACTGGGCGATGGCACGCGGCGCATCGATGGCGTTTGGCAAGGCAAGACCAAAACCTATGACATGCGCGGCAAAAAGTTCTGTGTGGTCATGGCGGGTAACCCCTATACCGAAAGCGGCGAAGCCTTTAAAGTCCCTGATATGCTCGCCAACCGTGCCGATATCTATAATCTTGGCGATATCATGAGCGGTATGGAGGAGGTGTTTGCGCTCAGTTATATCGAAAACGCCTTGACCTCAAACAAGGTACTCGCGCCCCTTGCCAATCGTGATTTAAGCGATGTGCATCGACTCATAAAAATAGCAAAGGCTGACAATGCAAACCTCGCGCAAGCCCAAGCTAGCGAGCTGAGCTATCCGTATAGCACCTCAGAAGTTAATGAAATTGTTGCTGTCTTGCGTCATATGTTTGCCGTACAAGCAGTCATTCTTGATGTCAATCAGGCCTACATCGCCTCTGCCTCGCAAGATGATAAATACCGCACCGAGCCGATATTTAAGCTGCAAGGCAGTTACCGCAATATGAATAAAATGACCGAAAAGCTGTCAGCGGTCATGAATGAGAATGAGCTAAACCAGCTGATAGACGATCACTATCTGGGCGAGTCGCAGCTACTCACCCAAGGCGCGGAGAGTAACTTGCTCAAGCTTGGCGAGATGCGCGGCACATTAACCGACGCAGAAAAAGAGCGCTGGGCGCAAATCAAAGCCGACTTTTTGCGCAACAAAGCCATGGGCGGCGAGGATGGCGATATCGGCGCACGTATCGTCGCGCAGTTGGTCGACTTGGCGAGCGGCTTTCATGCCATTAGCAGTCAGCTTGAGAGCTATGTAACAAAAAATGATCCTGAGCAGCTGGCGCGTTTAAACGAGTCAGTTGAGCAAATAAAACGAGAGGCTCAGCTTGAGTCACAAAAAATCCTTGCCGATAGCTTTATTAACAATGCTAAAGTCGTCAGCGATAGTATCGATAATGGCTTTGAGAAAAGCATGAACCAGCTAACACAGCTCTACAAGCACGACCATAAAGCCGAAGGCGAGTACCTCAAACAAAACCAAGAGATGCAAAAACAGCTTATGGTACAACTGGTGGGCGCGGTCGAGCAACTGGCACAGCAGATGGCTCACAGTCTATCGAGCCGTGCTGACGATCAAGCATCGACCACCGATGTCACAGAGCAGGCCGCGCTGATAGCACACGCTCTAAAAGATGCGCTTGCACCGCTAACGATGCGTATGGATGAGAAGCTGGCGATTGACAGCAGCACCGATCAATCAGGCAAGCTGATCGTCAATAGCCTAAATAGGCTGAACAAAATATTTGATGATTATGAGTAATCGGTAAGGCTCATCATGGCACATAAAAAGGTAAATCTACCTGAGAAAATATGCCCCGTCTGCCAGCGTCTTTTTACATGGCGCAAGAAAAGGGAGAAGGATTGGGACAATGTGGTGTATTGTTCGGAGCGCTGTCGGCGGAGTAAGACAAAAAGCGAGTAGTCCAAATAAAAACTCAGCCTATGAATCGATAAGCTGAGTTTGATTCTGATAAGTTCATTTTTTATTATTAATTATTGACGATCAAAATCTAATGATTCATTGCTGTCTATCACCCCGTTTCTATTATCATCGAACTCAAGGGTAAGTACATCTCCAGATACCCGTGCGTATCGAGTCAGAGGGTCTGAGAGTCCAGTACTACCATTATTATCGAACATTTGACTGACAGTTAATGCCTTAGTCGTACTATTTAAGGTGTAATTACCCCATTCCATACCAGAGGGTTCATTTACGGTATTGTCAAAAGGTGCCTCTTCATCGACTTCTAAATGAACATAGGTACCATCGTCAAAGAAGGCAAGCGCTAAGAGCTCATTGCCAGTGGTGTCGTTCCTCCAAAGACCTAAGAGGTTTTCAGACTTAGCTTTTGTAAAGGTAAAAGACTCATCACTGTCTATAACGCCATTATTATTCTCATCCACTTGCAGCGTGAGGGTATTACCAGAGACACTAACATAACGATCAAGAGGGTCTGAGAGTCCAGTGTCATCATTATTGTCAAACCTCTGACTAACGGTTAACTCTCCAGTCCTATTATTTAAAGTGTAATTACCCCATTCCATACCTGATATCTCATTGTTTGGAGTATCAAACGGTATATTTTCATCGACTTCTAGATGAATATAGCTACCATCTTCTAAAAACGCCAAAGTTAATAGCTCATTATCAGTACTTTTGTTTTCCCAAAGTCCTACTAGGTCTTTTGGAGCTATTTTGTCTAAGATGTTGTTGTCTGCGGTACGTTTTGAAAACCCAAACTGCTCATTATTATCAATAACACCATTTTTGTTATTATCAACTTCAATGATTAGGTTACCGTCAACGAGTCGAGCATATCGATCGAGCGGATCCGATAATCCTGAGCTATCATTATTATCAAATCGTTGAGTGGTAGTAAGAGATCCTGTTGCCTCATCAATAGTATAAGTGCCCCATTCCATACCGTTCTCAGGATTGGTCGTAGACCCTGTTCCATCGACTTGGACGTGAACGTAAGTACCGTCTTCAAAAAAAGCCAACCCTAACAAGCCTTCGTCGATATCATCACTACCCCAAGCGCCTAAGAGACCTTCAGATTCGGTTTCTGAGAAACTGAAGGTTTCATCGCTAGTTATGATGCCGTCATTGTTTTCATCCACTTCAATTGTGAGATTACCCTCTGACACGCGAGCATAGCGGATGACAGAATCTGAGAGTCCAGCGCTACCATTATTATCGAAAATAGGCGTCGTGGTTAGCTCTCCAGTCGCCGCATCGATAGTGTATTCACCCCATTCCATACCACCCTCAGGATTAGATATAGCCTGCCTTAAAGATTGCATTCTAGCAAGTTGCGGTCTATCGTTTACTTCTAAATGAATGTATGTACCGTCGTCTAAGAAGACTAATGTCAAAAGCTCATCGTCGCTATCACTACCCGTCCAAATGCCAAGAATTTCAGCGTTGACATCTGGCTCTACTGGTGGCTCATAAAAGTTTGAATCATTATCATCCCCACATCCTTGTAAAAACAGCGCGGTGGTAATGGCCAGTAGTGTCAATTTAAATGTTTTCATTTTCTTTCTCTCCTTGAATAAAAAATGTAAAATCGAGCTAGGCTTACACGAACGTCCTTGTTCCTCCTTTTATTAAAAAACGTCTTGAAGATGGCAGAATGGTATATAGTTTAAACATGCTATTTATATATAATTATAAATATATCAAAAAAATTCGGATATACGAATAAAAATATAAACAATTTTACATATTAAGAAGATGGTTTAAGTAACTGAAGAGCAGAAAATACAAACGTTGTCGTATACCAAAAGAGAGCCTTTTGGATGATGCCTAGAAAACAAAAAGTGATAGCGCCATTGTTAGACGGTGTTAGATGAGATGCGGCGAAAGTTACGACAATAACAATAATAAAAAAACGGCGTACTAATTCTTAGTTAGTACGCCGCGGGCTAAAAATATTTCGCCAAACCATTAATAATTTACAAATTCGGATTCAACCACTTCTCAGCCGTCTTGATATCCCAATCCTTCCGCGCCGCATAATCCTCTAACTGGTCACGGCCGATTTTACCGACATTAAAGTATTCACTGTTTGGATGCGAGTAATAAAAACCGCTGACCGAAGACGCCGGCCACATTGCATAGCTCTCAGTTAGCGTTGTACCGATAGCGCTGGTCGTACCAAGCCAATCAAACAATTTGCCTTTTTCCGTATGCTCAGGACAGGCAGGGTAGCCCGGCGCAGGGCGGATACCGACGTATTTTTCTTTGATCAGCTCATCGTTGGTGAGTTCCTCACTAGCCTGATAGCCCCAGTAGTCTTTACGAATGCGCTCATGCAAATGCTCGGCAAAGGCTTCGGCCAGGCGGTCGGATAATGCTTGTACCATGATGGCATTATAATCATCGCCAGTGGCTTTGTACTTTTCAGCGAGATCTTCTGTGCCGACGATGGAGACGGTAAAGCCGCCTAGATAATCAGTATGCGTGTCCGATGGCGAGATAAAGTCGGCCAAGCTAAAGTTTGGCTTACCGCTGGCTTTGTCGCTTTGTTGACGCAGATGCTCAAAGGTATGCGTTGGCTGCCCGCCATTGGTAGGCGCTTTATCATAAACGGTGAGGGTATCGCTACCTGTGCGCCGCGCGGGCATGATTTTAAATACCCCTTTAGCGACAACCAACTTTTCATCGATCATTTTTTGTAGCAGATTTTGCGCATTATTAAACAAATCACGCGCCGCTTCTCCAACGACCTCATCTTGTAAGATTTTAGGATATTTGCCCGCCAGCCCCCACGAGATAAAGAACGGCGTCCAGTCGATATAAGGCAGCAGGGTTGCGATCGGATAGTCGTCAAGTATCACTTGGCCGAGTGTATTTGGCATAGGTGGCACATAGTTATCCCAGTCATAGTCAAAGCCACGCATGATGGCGTCAGCGTACGATATCTTGGCCGCTTTAGGCTGGCGCTTGGCCAGACGCTCGCGTACCTTGACATACTCTTCGCGGGTCTCATCGATGAGGCCTTGACGGTGCTCTTTCGACAGCAGCTTGGTCACCACGCCGACTGAGCGTGAGGCATCCGAGACGTAGATGACCGCATCGTTTTGATACTGCGGTTCGACTTTTACCGCGGTATGCGCTTTAGAGGTGGTGGCACCGCCGATCATCAGTGGCAGGGTCATACCGCGTTCTTGCATTTGCTTGGCGACGTAGACCATTTCATCAAGACTTGGGGTAATCAATCCTGATAGACCGATGATATCGACTTTCTCGCTAATCGCGGTATCGAGGATTTTTTCGCATGGCACCATCACGCCCAGATCGACGATATCATAGCCGTTACAGCCGAGTACCACGCCGACGATGTTTTTGCCGATATCATGGACGTCGCCCTTGACCGTTGCCATCAAGATCTTACCTTTGACTTCGCCCTCGACTTTTTCTGCTTCGATATAAGGGTTGAGCCAAGCGACCGATTGTTTCATAACGCGCGCCGACTTGACTACTTGCGGCAAAAACATTTTACCCGAGCCAAATAAGTCACCGACGATGTTCATGCCATCCATCAAAGGCCCTTCGATGACGTCGAGTGGTTTGGGGTATTTCTCCCATGCTTCTTTGGTATCGGCTTCGATAAAGGTGGTGATGCCTTTGACCAGTGCATGGGCAATGCGCTCTTCTACCGTACCTTCACGCCAGCTCATATCGACGGTACTGTCCTTTTTCTTACCGCCATCTTGATAGCTCTCAGCGATGGTCATCAGACGTTCGGTGGCATCTTGTCCACTCTCGCCTTGATTGCGATTGAGCATGACATCCTCAATAGCCTCGCGCGCCTCGACAGGGATGTCGTCATAGACCTCAAGCATTGATGGGTTGACGATACCCATGGTCAGACCGTTTTTGATCGCATGATAGAGAAATACCGAGTTAATCGCTTCACGAATCGGGTTACCACGGAAGCTAAACGAGACGTTGGACACGCCGCCTGAAACCATGGCATTAGGCAGATTTTCGGTGATCCATTTAGTGGCGTTAATAAAGTCAGCGCCGTAATTGTTGTGCTCGGTGATACCAGTTGCGACCGCAAAGATATTGGGGTCAAAGATGATGTCTTCAGATGGGAAGCCAACTTCATTGACCAACACGTCATAGCTGCGCTGGCAGATCTCGATTTTGCGCTCATAGGTGTCCGCTTGCCCGTCTTCATCAAAGGCCATAACGATGACCGCAGCCCCGTAGCGCATACAGAGCTTGGCATGCTTGACAAACTCATCATAGCCTTCTTTTAAGGAGATGGAATTGACGACCGATTTGCCTTGAATACGTTTAAGCCCTTCTTCGATGATGTCCCACTTAGAGGAGTCCATCATCAGCGGTACACGGCTGATATCTGGCTCACCTGAGACCAAATTGACAAAATGAATCATCGCTTGTTTGGAGTCAAGCATGCCCTCGTCCATGTTGATATCGACGATTTGCGCGCCGCCTTCGACTTGATCGCGTGCCACATCGAGGGCTTCGGTATAGGCTTCGGTTTTGATTAGTCGCAAAAACTTCTTCGAGCCTGTGACGTTGGTACGCTCACCAACGTTGACAAACAGACTGTCGGCGGTGATGTTAAATGGCTCAAGCCCAGACAGACGACAAGCAGGGGCAATCTCTGGTATCACGCGCGGCGGATAGTTCGCCACCATATCCGCAATGTGGCGGATATGCTCAGGAGTAGTACCACAGCAGCCGCCCACGATATTTAGGATGCCTGCTTTGGCAAAGCCTTCAAGTAGGGCAGCGGTTTGCTCGGCGGTCTCATCGTACTCCCCAAACTCGTTTGGCAAGCCGGCATTAGGATGCGCGGAGACATAAGTGTCAGCGATGTTTGAGAGTGTCTGAATATGCGGACGCAGCGCATCGGCACCGAGCGCGCAGTTAAAGCCAACTGATAAAGGCTTGGCGTGACGGATAGAGTTATAAAACGCTTCCGCCGTCTGACCCGATAGCGTCCGTCCTGAGGCATCGGTGATGGTACCTGATATCATAATCGGCAGTTCAAAGCCGATATCATCAAATACGCCGGTGATGGCAAATATTGCCGCTTTAGCGTTTAGGGTGTCGAAGATGGTCTCAATCAACAGGATATCGACGCCGCCTTCGATCAGTGCCAGCGTTGCCTCGCGGTAGTTGAGCACCAGCTCATCAAAGGTGATATTGCGAAAGGCAGGGTCGTTGACATCGGGAGAGATCGAACAGGTGCGTGAGGTGGGGCCAATGACCCCAGCGACAAAGCGCGGCTTCTCAGGGGTTTTTGCGGTAAACTCGTCAGCTGCCTTACGGGCTATCTGCGCTGCGGTAAGGTTTAGTTCTGGCACCAGATATTCCATATCGTAGTCAGACATCGATAGCCGCGTACCGTTAAAACTATTGGTCTCGATGATATCAGCGCCTGCTGCGAGATGATCGTGATGAATGTCGCGTATCATCTGCGGTTGTGTGAGCACCAGCAGATCATTATTGCCGCGCACGTCTTGCTCGATATCAGCGAAGCGCTCACCGCGATAGTCGGCTTCCTCGAGCTTATATGTCTGAATCTGTGTTCCCATCGCCCCATCAAGCACTAAGATACGTGACTTCATTTGCTCAGTGATACGCACGCGAGCGCTGAGCTGCTGCTTTTTATAAGGAAAGACGGCAGGTGGCGTTAGTACAAAGCCGTCCGCTGACGGTGCTGAGTTATCGGTTTGCGAAGAAGCCTGAGAAGTTGGCTGTTGAGTCGTCGGCTGTTGAGTCATAGGAGCGCTGCTTATTTCGTCAATATTTAAAAAAGGAGAGGGCAAAAAGGTGTCAGTACATAACGCGTATATAACTACCGGTTATTACCACAAAATAGAATGGGCAAATTCGCATTATTTTAGCATGAAAAATCTATCGCACACGGGCAGGCCGATATTCCTTTGTGTCATATGATAATAAAGCGTTTAAGCATGAGTGATCAAACACTGCACAAAAATCACGCCCTCATAACACTTATCAGCTGAGCGGTAATGTTTGAGCTGATAGCAGTTTAGGCCATTTAGTAAACAGGCACAAATGAATATCATTTCGCTTAAAGATTACATAAAGCTTTGATTTTGACCATGGAAACTTAAAAACCTGCCCAAAAAACTGACAAAACTTACATCCATCGCACAAAAAATAGCGTAAATATGGATAGATGAATGATTGCCATATGTTAATTTGTATACATAAGGATTTGCATTTTATAAGTAATACTAACAAGTATTTTGATAATGTGGTTTATCGAAATGCGGCTTGTCAATCAGTTGTCATATCAGCAGATATCCAGTTGTCATATCAGTAGATATCGTAAAGAGTGGATAAACAAAGTAGCGTGTTGTGTTATCCAATAGGGATTGTGCAGCACACTGTCATTTTTATTCATTGCTATATGAATATCTGAATTTGGTAATATAAATAAAGGGTAGTGGCTTATAGATTAGCAGGCCTTATGAGTAAATCACCAATCTGACAAAATTCATAATCAAGGATGTTTATATGAAATTCTCTAAAATCGCTACGATAGGTACATTGGCCGTTTCAATCGCTGGTCTTAGTGCCTGTAATAACATGATGCCGACCAAAAGCGCGCAAATGAAAGCGCCGATGCACAGCCAATCTATGACAAAGATGAACGTCGTGCAAATCGCACAAAGCAATTCTGATTTTTCGTTATTGGTAGAAGCGGTCGTAGCAGCAGATTTGGCCGGTGCTTTATCTAATCCCAATGCTCACTATACGGTATTTGCGCCAACCAACGCCGCCTTTATGCAAGCATTAAAAGAAACTGGCATGACAAAAGAGCAGCTATTTGCCAACAAGCCATTATTGACCAAAATCTTAGGCTATCACGTAATCAATGGCAATATGGCCATGTACGCCAAAGATGTCAAACCAGGCAATGTCACGACCGTGAGTAAAGATACGCTGATGGTGACGCCAAAAGGGCAGCTGATGGATGAAATGGGTCGTACCACCAATATCATCAAAACCGATATTGCGGCGAGCAATGGGGTGATACATGTGGTGGATCGTGTGTTGATGCCCAAATAACCATAAACATTGATAGCCGTCACGACCATGTGCGCTGTGCTTATACGCGACAAACGCTATCAGCGCAGTGATGGTCTGGACTCTCGCGTCCCGCTCAATCCTATTATTCAGCTTATATTTATCCAGCTTTTATTGAGACTGCTTTTAATAAAACTGCTATTTATAAAGCTGCTATTAATCAAACAACCAAAATTCTATCCGTTAAATAAAGGAAGCATCATGTTAAAAAGGAATCTATTATCTATCGCTGTCGTTACCGCCGCAGTATCACTGGCTGCTTGTAATGATACTGAAACTGTGACCGAGCCGGTGGTCGAGCCTGACACCACCACAGAAACAACAGAAACCATGAGTGAGCCTGTAGAGATGACAGAGCCAATGGCTGATACTGAGCCGATGGCCGAGACGGACACTATGGGTGAGACTGCCGCGACGCAAACCATCGGAGAAATGGCTGCCAGCAATGAAAACTTAACAGTCTTGACCGCAGCGCTGCAAGCGGCTGGGCTCGACTCCATGCTAATGGCTGAGGATAAGTACACCGTATTTGCACCGACAGATGAGGCGTTTGGAGCGTTGCTGACCAAGCTAGGCATCACAAAAGAAGAGCTACTGGCGGATCAAGAAACACTCAAAAGTGTACTGCCATACCATGTGGTTCCAACGGTCGTAAAAGCCGCTGATATCCCGTATGGTACAGACATTGAAACCGCCAATGGTGCGACGATTTCTATCAGTGATGCCAATGTTATCACTGATGAAAATGGCAATACGGCCAATATCGTCGGCACGGATATGATGGCGACTAATGGGGTCGTACATGTGATTGATACCGTTTTATTGCCCAAATAATCACAGCGTTATGTCATTTTTAAGTGTATTAACGGCGGCTTTTTAAGTAGCTGTCAGCTCTTTTAGCCTAGAGCGTTTTTATGGGTAAGTATTAAAGATAATGCAGCCAAATAACATCTAAAAAAACCCGAGACACTGGTCTCGGGTTTTTTTATTGTTAAGACTCAATACAATCGAACGATTATTTAGGCTCTTTATGTAATGGGTCTGCATTAACTCTTTGTTGCTCTTTTAGATGACGCTCCTCCCAATAGGTGGCGTTTTTGATACCAAATTTCTTAGGATCAAAGGTAAACCTATTAGAAGTAGTACCGCCGCCTGCTTTGAGCTGGGCTTCATAGTCTCGCAAAATATCGATAGCAGGACGTGCCACAAAGAAGATAACGATGATACCAACGATGTTGAGCCATGCCATAAGACCAACGCCAACATCGCCGAGACCCCAGATGTAGCCTGAGCTGTTGAGCGCGCCGTAAGCTACCATAAACATGATAACGAGCTTCACGATAAACTGACCTGTCTTACTCGCGCCTTTACCCATTGAGCGGGTCAGGTATGAGATATTGACTTCCGCGATATAGTAGTACGCCAAGATAGTGGTGAAGGCAAAAAAGAATACCGCGACAGCAATAAAGGTGTCACCAAAGTTGCCGTAGACAGACTCCATCGCCATTTGGGTGAATGATGGAGAGTTGATCTCAACATCAGCGGCGACGTTTTGGACGATAAACTGCCCTTCAGCCAGCTCGCCTTGGATGTTGTACATGCCAGTTGATAAGATCATAAAAGCAGTGGCAGAACAAACAAGCAAGGTATCTACATAGACTGAAAATGCTTGTACCAAACCTTGCTGAGCTGGGTGATCGACCGCAGCGGCAGAGGCGGCGTGAGGACCTGTACCTTGACCTGCTTCGTTTGAGTAAATACCACGTTTTACGCCCCAACCAATGGCAGCACCAAAGCCTGCTTGAGCAGTAAAGGCATCCCCAATGATTGCGCCAAATACTTGCGGGATCATGCTGAAATTGGTAAACATGATAAGTAGAGCTAGGATAATGTAGCCTAGCGCCATAAATGGTACCGCATACTCAGTAAAGGTTGCGATACGCTTGATACCACCAAAGATGATAAAGCCTAAAACCACCAAAATGATAGCAAGAGCGATCAGACGTGTGGTACCCGTCTCTATGCCAGCTAGGGTCATCGCCGAGCCTTCACCTGCGACCTGCGCGACAGCGTTGATGACGCCGTTTGCCTGTACGCCAGGTAAGAACACACCACAAGCGACGATAGAGGCTATGGCGAATAAGATACCATACCATTTTTGGCCAAGGGCACGCTCGAAGTAATATGCAGGGCCACCGCGATATTCGCCAGTAACGACGTCGCGCTCTTTATAGATTTGACCCAAAGTCGATTCGACATACGCGGTAGATGCGCCCAAGAACGCCACGATCCACATCCAAAATACTGCACCTGGGCCACCAAAGCCGATCGCGGCTGCAACCCCAGCGATGTTACCCATACCGACGCGGCCTGCGAGCGAGACGGCAAGCGCCTGAAATGATGAGATACCATCATTGTCTGGCTTGCCTTTAAACAACAGTCGGAGCATCTCCCCAAATAGACGAACTTGCACAAAGCGCGTCATAATGGAATAAAATAGACCTGCGCCCAAGCATAAATAGACCAGCGCTGGGCTCCAAATAATTCCATTTGCTAAACTGACTAAACCTTCCATATTATGTATTCCTAGTACTGTCTCAAAGTGGCGCTGTATGCTAGGCGTAAACTAACTGGTTAACTTACTTATTCAAGTTAAGCAGTTAAATTATCAGCATCGACTTACCTGTGCTAGCGCAGTCTCATACGTTGTGTCACCACTAAGAATGGACTGTAGTTGTCTGTATTTGTCCGTAGGGCTGATCAGCAAAGCATTCTACTGCTCGCCGCTATCTGTATCATATCAGTCACGGCTACGATTTATTGCTGTCTGAGCATGAGGCACGGCATAAATGGCCAAGGGCTCAGATACGTTATAAGTAGACCCACAAACAAAACAGGCGGTTATATAATTAAATAGCCATCAAACTGATAGCAGGGCTTGCTATGAGCAGCACGGTGCGATGACAGGGTATTGGATCAATAACAAACAAATCTGTTTAGTAAGTATTACGCAGTTTGTCAACGTTTTCATCAAGCTATCGATGGGCTGCTAATACTAATCAAACCATATGTCCACTACCAAATGTATTCAAACCGTACGGCTACGTAACTGCAATTTGCCATATTTTTCTATTAATTACTAGAATTTTCTTTATATATAAGCGTATATATTCATATTTAAGAAAGCTACTTTTTCTAGGGTGGCAAGGGAATAGACCTATGTTTGTGTTTATCCTAGCAGAAGCTTTTTGTTAAAAAACGATACAGGCGTCTGCTTACCGGCGGCATCGCGGTTGTGTTTTGGTAACGATGAATTGTAAAAGCAGTACGATAGCGCCATTATTACTACCATATCTTATAGGCTATAATGATAAAAATCGACGCGGAATAGACGTAAACAGCTAGCGCAAAAAATGAAATTAGGAGAGAAATGATGACACGTAAATCTATGGTAAAACCCATGCTGATAGCAGCGGTACTTGCGACGTCTAGTGCCGGACTCAGCGGCTGCGGCTATAATAATTTGCAAGCGCAAGATGAGCAGGTGACCGCATCGTGGTCAGAGGTGGTCAACCAGTATCAGCGCCGCGCAGATTTGGTGCCAAACTTGGTCAAGGTAGTACAGCAGTATGCTGAGCAAGAGCAAGAGGTGTTTACTCAAGTGGCCGAAGCGCGTGCGCGTGCTGGCAGCATTACCGTCACGCCAGAGGTGCTAAACGACCCAGAAGCGATGGAGCGTTACGCCGCCGCTCAAGAGCAGATGACAGGGGCGCTGTCGCGTTTGATGGCAGTGTCTGAGCGCTATCCTGAGCTCAAGTCAGATGCGTTGTTTCAAGATTTACAAGCGCAGCTAGAAGGCACAGAAAACCGTATCGCCGTCGCGCGCAACCGTTATATCCAAGAAGTGCAGGGCTATAACACCACCGTGCGTCAGTTCCCGACCAATATCACTGCCAAAGTATTTGGAATGGATACTAAGCCAAACTTTAGCGTGACCGACGAAGAGGCAATTTCGACTGCGCCAAGCGTCGATTTTGGTGACTCGGCGAACACGAGCGCTGAGTAGCTTCTAAGTCGCCATAAAATAAAGCGGTGTTGGCCGCTTTATTTGTTTTAGGGGTTGTGGCACTGATGTTTATGATCCAGGCTTTTATGAGCCTAAATTTTAGTGTTTTATAATTTTATAATAAGTACAGCGGTCACTTAAGGTGGTATAGATTAGATGAATCATTCAAAAGCAATCTTATCAGTATTACTATTTACACTGAGTCTGGGTGGTGCACCGATGCTGCACGCCGCGCCCAACGACGCTGCTGATAATGCGGTCGCTGTAGATAATGGCTCAAACGTGCAGAGCCGCAGTGTCGAAGAATTGGTGGCAATTGCCAAAGCAGGCGAATCCAATGAAGCCATTAATGAGGCAGTATTGGGGAGTGAGGCGATCAACGAAACCATTCTTAGCAATGACAATCAAGATAGCAATGACGCCATCAATTCTAATGTAGCGCAAACGACTGCTGCGCCGATACAATCAAGCGCCAAAAGCGTCGATGCTGACAAACTGATCCTAAATTCGCCTGTGGTGGATCAAGCCAATATCTTAAATCCGCAAGAAAAACAGCGCTTAGAGGCGCAGCTTAAGAGCATCTATCAGCAAGGTCTAGCGCAGGCGGCGGTTGTGATTGTACCGACGACCAACGGGCTGCCGATATTTGACTATGCGTTACAAGTGGCAGAAAAATGGCAGCTGGGTGACCAAGATATCGATGATGGTCTGCTGATGGTTGTCGCGGTCAATGACCGTAATATGTATGTTTTGACCGGTTATGGGCTTGAGGGCGTGTTGCCTGATGCTGCGGTCAATCGCATCATTCGAGAAGACATCACCCCTTTGTTTAAACAAAACAATTATGGCGCTGGTATATTGGCAGGGGTAGACGCGCTAAAGACACGCCTGAGCGCTGATCCTGAGGTGCTGGCGCGTGCCGATGCCCAAGCGGCAGAGCGTAGTGCGCAGCAGGGAGGTGACGAGGTACCATCGCCGATCTTTTTGTTTATCATGGCGATGATTTTCGGTGGTTTTATCACCAACATATTTGGCCGTGTGTTTGGCTCTATCCTGACAGCTGGCGGCTTTTTTGCAGGCTCACTGGCGCTGGGTGGCGGATTTTTTATGACCGTCATTATGGCGATATTTTTGTGGATGTTCCTTATCTCACGTGGCTCAGGCGGCGGTGGTGGCCGCGGCGGCGGCGGTGGCATGGTTTTCTTACCGGGCATGGGCGGCGGTAGTGGCGGCAGCTTCGGTGGTGGTGGTTTTGGTGGCGGCGGCTTCGGCGGCGGCGGTGGTGGCTTTGGCGGCGGTGGTGCCGGTGGCTCTTGGTAGCCTTATACAATGAAAAAACAATCGTGAGCAACGACGTATTTGAGGAAGTAATATAATGGCAGAAAACAATACTGCACATCCCAGCTTTGCCCGCTGGTGGCGCCAAGTCTTGTTTGTGCCTTTGATGCACAGCAAATGGCTGACAGTGGCTGCCAAAGCGCGCTTGACAGCAAAAGTAACCAGCGCGGAGCGTGGTCATCGCGGCGAGGTGTTTTTGATTATCGAAAACCACCTTCCTATTCAGCAGGCTTATCATATGGGCTGCCGTGAGCGCGCCATTGATTTGTTTAGTGAGTACCGTGTTTGGGATACTGAAGAAAACACAGGCGTGCTGGTCTATGTCAATATCTGTGAGCACAGTTTAGAGATTGTGGCAGATCGCGGCATCAGCGCCCATGTCAGCCCGACAGTGTGGCGCGCCATGTGTGACAAAGCTGTCGCTGGTATTGCTAACCAAAAAACAGAAGAAAGCTTGCTTGAGCTATTAGATGAAGTGGGGCAAGTGCTGCGGCAGTATTATCATCTTGAGCATGACCCTGCAGGCAACGAGCTGTCTGATACAGTGGTGTATTTGAAGTAAGCTTGCTAGTTTTTACTTGCTGGTGTTTAAAGAAAGCCTGCTCAATGCTTTTACTAAGCATTTTTACTAAATGTTTTCACTTAGGAGCTTTCACTTAGCAGGCTTTTGTTAAATTCTTAAAGCGCTGTGCTGCTCACTTATTCACCTGTAGGGTTTTGTCTATAGGGTTTTTGAGTCAATTCAAATATAATATCGTCTGTCCTAAGACAAACCGCCCTTACTGAGATATTATGATTGAATTAATAAAAAAACTGCCAAAAGCTGAGCTACATTTGCACATCGAAGGCTCGCTCGAGCCTGAGCTGATGTTTCGATTGGCGCAAAAAAACGACATCCAAATACCTTATAAAGACATAGACGACGTCCGCCGCGCCTATAACTTTACCAACCTACAAACCTTTTTAGATATCTATTATGCTGGTGCCAACGTCCTTATCACCCAGCAGGATTTTTATGATTTGACGTGGGCCTATATCCTAAAGTGCGTCGAAGACAACGTCATTCATACCGAGATATTTTTTGACCCGCAGACCCATACCGAAAGAGGTGTTGAGTTTGCAACCGTTATTAATGGTATCAAATCAGCGCTGGCAGATGCCAAGGCTGAGTACGGTATCAGCTCTTGTATCATCATGTGTTTTTTACGGCATTTGTCGCAAGATGCAGCATTTGAAACTTTAGAGGCTGCCATGGCATTCAAAGATGATATCGTCGGAGTGGGCCTTGACTCATCCGAGCTGGGCAACCCGCCGTCTAAGTTTACAGAAGTATTTAGACAGGCCAAAGATGCTGGCTTCAAAGTGGTCGCCCATGCTGGCGAAGAGGCAGATTTTTCTTATATTTATGAGGCGTTAGACGTTTTACGCAGTGACAGGATCGATCACGGCGTGCAGGCGATACATAGCGAGGCACTGATGCAGCGCCTAAAAGAGGAGCAAATGCCGCTGACCGTTTGCCCGAATTCCAATATCGAGCTTAAGGTGTTTGAGAGCTATCAAAATCATAATATAAAAACGCTATTAGACTATGGGCTAAATGTCAGCGTTAACTCTGACGACCCTGCGTATTTTAAAGGTTATATCAATCAAAACTTTATCAATCTGGTAGAAAACTTGCCGCTGACAGAAGACGATATCGTCACTTTGGTAAAAAACTCTTTTAGAGCGTCATTCATAGACGATGATCTAAAACAAGCGTATTTGGCACGAGTGGATCTTGCGCTGCAATAAGCACGGCTCACGATGTCAAAAAAGGGGGAACGCTTTATATAACGCGCTCCCCCTTTTTATTGCGCGACTTGATAGCGACGTATCCGATTTATTTGGACTCGACCATATCATTGGCCGCACTTATAAATCAGTAATCGCTTCTATCAGCGGCGGCAGTATCACGCCTGCTTTTTCTGCAAATGTGATATCGACGATGGTGTTTGGCGTGGGATTGGGGTTTATCTCCATAACTTGCGCGCCGTTTTGTTTGGCTAACTGCGCCAATCCCGCAGCAGGATAGACGAGGCTTGAGGTACCGATACTGATAAACACCTCGCAATTAGCCGCGGCTTCCTCTGCAGTCTGCCACGCCTGCACAGGTAGCGCTTCGCCAAACCAAACAATATCTGGTCTGATATAACCACCGCAATGCGAACAGGTGAGCAAGGTGTTGTCAAAGCTCATATCGAGATGCGTATTAACGCTCATAGTGTTTTGCATAATGTCTTGATGGTCGGATGGGGCGCTTGATTGCTCCTGATAAGGCGCATTACACTGACCACAGCGGTTGCGCCACAGATGTCCATGTAGGTGAGTCACCGAGCTACCCGCTTGTTCATGCAAGTCATCGACATTTTGGGTGATGAGTGTCACTGTTTGATCGGAGGTTTGCGTATGATACTGCCACTGAGCCAATGCATGATGCGCTGGGTTTGGTGCTTTATCAGCCACCAACTGCCTGCGCCACTGATACCACGACCATACAAGCTTTGGATCACGAGTAAAGGCCTCAGGGGTTGCCAAATCCTCGACGCCGTAGTTTTCCCATAACCCTGTTTGCTTATCTCGAAATGTTGGGATGCCGCTTTCTGCAGAAATACCAGCCCCAGTCAAAATGCAAATACGTGATTTCGATTTCAACAGTTGTGCTGCACGCTCTACTTCTGCTATGAGTGCGGGTGTTAATTCTGCTAACATGAGCCAACCCTTATTAATGATGGATATGTTTTCTTATGATAGACGGAATGTGGTGGCTTGTCATACTCTTCACTGTGATTGCCGCCTTGTGGCTATTGGCAAAATCACGTGGTGCAAAGACGGACGCAGGGCGCAGTGGTAAGCAATCAAACCAGCTGCCCTCCAATGACGCGCTACAAAAAACCTCAGTGCTGTTTAAGCAGTTTTTTCCTGATTATCAAGTCACGCGTAAAGCCAAGCATTTGCTCATCCGTAAACACAATAAAAAAGTGGCAATGATTACCATTGATAAAACACTGGCAGCCGGCCAGCGCCGTTTGGGCGATATTTCTGTGATCAATTATCACCGCGTGCCCAGCCGCGCCCAGCTCGCTACTCATTTGCAAGAGGCAGAGTAGGCGGCGCTTGTATCAGTGGATAAAGAGCAAGTGGGTATTCTAAAAGAGAGTTTTTTAGAGCTGGTCATTTAACAAGTTGACCGTTTAACAGAGGCGGCTTAAATAGTCACGTGACGAATAACAAGCCAGAAGCTGCGAGTACATTTAACAACACTTGATAAAAGCTACTAGGTCATGATAAATAATATCAAAAGATTTGAAGTGTTGAGATTAAAGGACTTTAGAAGTATGAGGTAATGCTAAGGAAGGATGAAACATAGTGATTGGTGCGCTCGGCGGGAATCGAACCCACGACCCTCGGCTTCGGAAACCGATACTCTATCCAACTGAGCTACGAGCGCATAAAACAGACTTAAAAATCAAGACCGCTTAGTCTAACAAATAAAAGTCAGAAAGCCAATAAACGAAGGCAGAGATTGAGGTTTTTTAAGAAAAAACAGGATAGTCATTAAACAAGCATGGCAATCTACCCGCCTTTTCCCTTATAATGTCAGGGAGAATTCATATTTATAATCACCGATTGCAAGTGTGCTGGCACGCGGGATGGCTATTTGCTATTGATGACGAGAGGTCGTCAAAGGAGGACAGACAGAATGTCCGAGCCGTGCCAGCCTTTGTATACGTAATAAGAGAACGTGACGAATGAGAAAAGTAGTTATGTTATCGGCAGCTGCCATTCTAGGAATCGCTAGTATCGCGGTGAGCCAAGCTGAAAGTGTTGTAGACACGCCTGTGACTGTCTCTGATGTAGCAGAAGCGCAGGAAGTGGTGGAAAACGCACCTGAGCAGTTGGGCGATGACCCACAAGCTGCTGCAGATACCACTGATGGCGACGCTGCGA
Organism: Psychrobacter halodurans; assembly: GCF_017498075.1. Lineage (NCBI taxonomy): Bacteria > Pseudomonadati > Pseudomonadota > Gammaproteobacteria > Moraxellales > Moraxellaceae > Psychrobacter > Psychrobacter halodurans. Next base: position 90,455 of record NZ_JAGBKN010000006.1, on the reverse strand, counting down.
CTGACGCTGCGGCCTCAGAAGATGGTCAAGCAGATGACGCAGTAGAAACTGCCGCTGCCGCACCTGCCGCCGAAGAAGAGATTCCACAAGATACGCCGCAAGTGCAAAAGCTGATCGCGCTATATCCAAACTTGATTGCTCGTATTCAGCCAGTTGCCAAAGTCTGCTTCGAAGACGACGAAGTGTGTGACGTGACCGCGCGCGCTGCTGGCCCAGCCGCTGGCGATGGCCCTCGCGACGGCAAAGCTGTGTATAATGCGGTATGTCAGACATGTCACGGTGCAGGCCTACTTGGCTCACCTGTGTTAGGCGATGCTGGCGCATGGGGTCCACGTATCTCAAAAGGTAAAGACACCCTATATACCCATGCCATCAATGGCTTTAACGCTATGCCTGCCAAAGGCGGTGCGGATATCCCTGATGAAGAAGTCCAAAACGCTGTCGATTATATGGTTGAGCAAGCAAGCTAAACAGTTGCTTTTATCGGCTTGGGGTGCCTGATGTAGATTAAATAGGCATCCGTAACCTGTCACGGTCTATTGACTTGTCGTGAGCGACTTGCCGCAAATTATATGTATCTGTAAGCTATATGTATAAAGCCTATAACTCGCCTATTTCATTTTATGAGGTAGGCGTTTTTTTATGATGAGTATTATCAAACGGATGGTTCTGGTATAGCACCGTTGAAATCCGACCTTAGTAGCCTCATTTTATGAGATTACATCGTCTCATTTAGCTGTTTTTCTCTTCTCAAACGCTTTTACATCGATAATCAATAAAGAGGTATTCATGTCTGAGGTACCAGCACTTGCTATCCAGAATTTATCCAAAACCTATGGTAATGGGTTTTCGGCACTCAAAGATGTCAGTTTAACCGTCCCGCAGGGTGGTTTTTTTGCGCTGCTGGGGCCAAACGGTGCTGGTAAGTCAACGATGATTGGCATTATTAGCTCACTTTTTAAACCCACCACTGGTAGTGTCAAAATCTTTGGCACCGATTTGCTCGAAAACCCAGCGTTGGCCAAGCAGTATCTTGGCGTGGTGCCGCAAGAGTTTAACTTTAATCAATTTGAAAAAGTCCAAGACATCTTGATTACCCAAGCAGGGTATTTTGGTATCCCGGCCAAAGAAGCCCGTCCAAGAGCCAAGCGCTTGTTGACCGCGCTTGGGCTGTGGGATAAGCGCAACAGTAAATCACGCGAGCTATCTGGCGGGATGAAACGTCGTCTGATGATTGCTCGTGCTTTGATTCACAAACCAAAATTATTGATTTTGGATGAGCCGACGGCTGGGGTCGATATCGAGCTGCGCCGCTCTATGTGGGAGTTTATGCAGCAGATCAATATCGAAGAAAAAACCACCATTATCTTGACCACTCACTATCTTGAAGAAGCAGAGCAGCTGTGTAAACGCATTGCGATTTTGGACCATGGTGAGATACGCATCAATACCGAAATGAAAGATTTGCTCGCTCAATTGTCGGTGGAGACATTTGTGTTTGATCTTGAAGCCCCGTTGACCCAGCCGCTAGAGCTGGATGGGGTGACAGGGTTGTCGCAGCCTGATGAGCAGACCCTAGAGGTAACCTTGACAGAAGGCGAGTCGCTAAACGGTGTGTTTAACCAATTATCTGCTCAGGGCATTACGGTGGCCAGTATGCGCAACAAAGCCAACCGCTTAGAAGAGCTATTTATGCGCTTGGTAGAAAAAAACATTCAAAGTGCAGACAGTATGAAGGAGGCGGGATTATGAGTCAAAAGGCCGTGGATCAAGATCAGACCATCGACTATCACAAAACCATGTCGTGGAATAAAAGATGGATCTCTTTTCGTACCATCTGGCTAAAAGAGGTGCGCCGAATCCTGCGTATCTGGCCGCAGACCCTACTGCCACCTGTCATTACCATGAGCCTGTATTTTGTCATCTTTGGTAAGATGATCGGCTCACGTGTCGGTGAGATGGGCGGGGTGCCGTATATGCAATTTATCGTGCCTGGTCTAATCATGATGGCGATTATCACCAACAGTTACTCCAACGTTGTCTCAAGCTTTTTTAGCGCCAAGTTTACCGCCAGTATTGAGGAGCTTTTGGTTTCACCGGTCTCCAAGCATGCGATTTTGATGGGGTATATCAGCGGTGGTATTTTCCGCGGGCTGGCGATCGGTTTGATTGTCTCGATTGTGGCGTTGTTTTTTACCGATTTGGGTATCGAGCACTTGTTTGTTACGGTGTTTACCGTCCTTGGCACCTCGATTTTGTTTTCATTGGGCGGCTTTATCAACGCGGTATTCGCTCGCTCGTTCGATGACATCTCTATCATTCCAAGCTTTGTATTGACGCCGCTTACTTATCTTGGCGGGGTGTTTTATTCGATGGAAAACCTCTCACCGTTTTGGCAAAACGTCTCGTTATTGAACCCGATTGTCTATATGGTCAACTCCTTCCGCTACGGTATTTTGGGGTATTCTGACGTCAACGTTTGGTACTCGATGGCGGCGATTTTTGTATTCTGTGCGATATTTTATACAATCGCTTATCGTTTGTTGAGTAATGGCTCACGCGTGCGCTTGTAGTGGTCAGCGTGTGAAGCGATAGCGATGCCCAAAGCGCTGTCGGTTGAGCAGCTAGGGTTTAACGACTAAATAGTAGGAAAGTAAATGAGCATACACGGCATTTTAGGTGAGCAAACCACCGATTATCCGACGCAGTATAGTCCAGAGACGCTATATCCGATTGCGCGCAGTCTGGGTCGTGACGCGATTGATTGGCAAGACGATAAATTAGCGGTGGGGGTGGACTGGTGGCAAGCCTTTGAGATGTCTTGGTTAAATAAGCAAGGCGTCTCGCAAGTTGCCATTGCGCGCTTTGCTATTCCTGCCAGCTCGCCATTTATTGTCGAGTCAAAATCGTTGAAGCTTTACTTAAACAGCCTAAATTTTACCGAGTTTGCCAGCTGGGACGACGTGCAAGCGCTGATAGCCAAAGACTTATCAGCCTGCGTGCAAGCTCAGGTAACCGTTGAGTTGTTTCGCTTAGACGGCGCGACATCAGGGCTGCACATTGCTCAGCCTGATGGCGTCTGTATTGATGATGCCTTGGCAAATAGTAGCGAAAAGGTAACACTGTGTGCGCATCCCGATGCGTCATTGCTGCGTGATGAAGCAGAGGCGCGTGGTGAGAGTGTGATAAGTGATGGCACTCAGCCTTATCGTTTTTATTCTAATTTGCTACGTAGTAACTGTCCGGTGACCAATCAGCCGGATTGGGGTACATTAGCTGTGTCAATCACAACGGAGCAGCCCATTCATACGGCCAATATGCTGCGCTACATATTAAGCTTTCGTCAGCACAATGGTTTTCATGAGCAGTGCGTCGAGCAGATATTTGCTGACTTGAGCCAACACTATCAGCCAAGTGAACTGATGGTTCGTGCGTGGTACACCCGCCGCGGCGGTATCGATATCAATCCTTGCCGCGTCAGTGATATGAGTTTGTTGCCGACGCCGAGTCGTTTGCTGCGCCAGTAGAGCCATCGTTTAAAATAACTTGGCTGATACAAAAAAGCGCCTGTCTTATTGAATAAGATAGGCGCTTTTTATCGCATAGGTTTTACTCATAAAACTATTTACGGCATACTTTTGCTATGACTTCTTCGCGGCTGAGCATTTGTTTTTCTGATTCACGGCGATTGACGTACTCAAACTTGCCTTCGGCCAAGTTGCGGTCAGAGACCACGATGCGATGCGGGATACCAATCAGCTCAAGATCGGCAAACTTGACCCCTGGTCGCTCGTTACGGTCGTCTAGCAATACGTTGACGCCCTGCGCTTTTAGCTCTTCGTATAACGCGGTGGCCGTTTGCATGACGGTTTCTTCTTTAGATTTCATCGGAATGATAGCGACTTCAAAAGGCGCAATCGAGTCCTCAACGGTCGGCGTTTGTGGCCACATGATGCCGTTTTCGTCGTTATTTTGCTCGATGGCTGCTGCGATGATACGGCTGACGCCGATACCATAACAGCCCATCATCATAGTCACAGGCTTGCCATCCTCACCAGAGACGGTTGCGTTCATCGCTTGCGAGTATTTATCGCCCAACTGGAAGATATGACCGACTTCGATGCCGCGTTTGATTTTGAGCGTACCTTTACCATCAGGAGAAGGGTCGCCTTCTTGCACATTACGCACATCAACGATACGCGTAATGCTGGCGTCACGTGCCCAGTTCATGCCGATGGTATGTTTATTCACTTTATTCGCGCCTGTCACAAAGTCTGACAAGGTCGCCGCTGAGCGATCGACAAATACCGGCATATCCAAATCCACACCGATATAGCCTTTATGCAGGCCAGCGGCTTTTAGCTCTTCATCAGAGGCCAAGGTCAATGGCACGTTGGCTTCTTCGATTTTCTCAGCTTTGATGGTATTAAGCTGATGGTCACCGCGTAGTACCACCGCAATCAGCTGCGGCGTGCCATCTTCTTTATGACCATGGACGATCAAGGTTTTGACGGTATTGGCAAGCGGGATATCTAAGTGTTCCGCCACCATCTTACAAGTGGTCATGCCTTCGGTAAGCACGTCTTCGCGCTCTTGCTTTGGCGGTTGGCGTTCAGCCATATTAAATGAGATAGATTCGGCAAGCTCGACGTTGGCCGCATAGTCTGAGGAGTCAGAAAAAGCGATATCATCTTCACCGCTGTCAGCCAACACATGAAACTCATGCGAGGCAAAGCCGCCGATAGAGCCGGTATCCGCTTGTACTGCACGGAAATCTAAGCCTAAACGGGTGAAGATACGCGTATAAGCCTCATACATATCATGATAAGTCTTTGCGAGCGAAACTTGATCGACATGGAACGAGTAGGCGTCTTTCATGGTGAACTCACGCGCGCGCATCACGCCGAAGCGGGGACGAATCTCGTCGCGGAATTTACCTTGGATTTGAAAGAAGGTAATCGGTAGCTGCTTATAGCTGCGTAGCTCGCCTTGGGCCAGATTGGTGATGACCTCTTCGTGCGTTGGGCCTAGCACAAAATCCCGATCGTGACGGTCTTTAAAGCGCAATAGCTCAGGACCATAGTCATCAAAACGTCCGGTGGTCTGCCACAGCTCAGCGGGCTGCGTCATCGGCATCAGGACCTCTTGAGCGCCTACGTTTTGCATCTCTTCACGAACAATACGTTCGACCTTTTGCAAGACGCGTAGCCCCATGGGCAACCAGATATAAAGCCCCGAGGCGATTTTGCGAATAAGACCGGCGCGCACCATCAACTGGCTTGAGACGATGTCGGCGTCGCTTGGGGTTTCTTTTAGAGTGGCAAATAAAAATTGACTGGCTTTCATAAATAAAGCGTAACCTTATCAACGATAAAAAAATAAGAAATAGTGGGGTGTTGAGCATAGGGCTATCGTTTCATGGACGCCGTAAGCTTACCTTTATCACTTAGCAATGAACTAGGGGCTTCCTAGTAGATAATGTGTCGCAACTGGTCTCCAACCACTAATCGCGGGCAACTACGCTTTTGCGGCCAAGACACTGGTAAAGCAGTATCGTCTCAAAACTGCTCTCACAATAAAAGGGCAGATTTTGATTGACGTATCGATAGAGTAGGCGGCGACATATCGGAATTGAAAAAGTCATCAAGCGTGTGATGAAAACCTATCTTGCAAAAAACCTGACCAATAAATCTGTGCCGACATTTTATCAATACAATCTGTCTATGTTAGGTAAAGTTCGCCTAAGACGCAATGACTTTTTGTGTTTTCAGCCGCAACTTTGGTCAAAGAATGGCAGATGATTATTGAGACTCGATTATTTACCAGTGTTAAGCTGATTTATGGCAAATGGCGTGCGTATTTTTACTCATAATCTAGTCGCAGGTTATGTTGCGTCTTGGTAGCTATTACTTGAAGTAATAGGTGATTAGTAGCATTTACAGATTTATAGTTAATAGCATTTATATATAGTTAGTAGCATTTATAGACAGACAGGCGGATGAGATAGGCAGGTGGTAGCACGCAGCGAGATAAAAGTACGATTTGATAATAGCGAGGCAATAAAAAGCGCTGTTAAGTCGCTGTCGCCAAGCGACTCATCTGATCTATATAACTGATAATACTGAAGGTGGTGTCAATGAATCGTCCCGATAATAAAGCGCCTGCGGATAACGCGCGCGACCACAAATATCCAGCGCCAAATCCACCAACAAAAAAGCCCATTGCCTTTATGTCGTGGCTGATATTGTTGATTGGCTTGGCAGCGCTGGCGTTTGCTATCTATAGTATGCCGCCGGTAAGTGAAGAAGCGCCTATCGAAACCATCACTCGTGAGGGCGTGGTGACGCAGATTCAGCAGTTGAACCGCCTACAAACGGTGGCTTTTAGCGTGGATACAGTGATTACCAGCGAGCGGCAAGGCAGCTGGATGAAGCTGTGGCAAGATGAACAAAAGGGGCTGTTTATCGCGCGCGGGCGCGTCGATGCAGGGATCGATCTGAGTGCGCTGACGCCTGAGATGGTACAAGTCATCCAGCCCGATTCAGCGACTGACAGTGAAGCGCTGCGCAAAGCTGCCCAAAATGACACGCAGGCCACAACTGTCAATACCGCTGCCACGATGCCGCAAATCAATATCACTTTACCGCCGTCAGAGATATTTTCAGTATATCTGGATGATATTGAGATTTATGACTGGCAGACGGGCGCGTTTGGGCTGATGCAGGTCGATCCAAAGATACTTGCGCAAGCACAGACCATGGCAAAAAAAGAAGTGCTCGAGCGTGCCTGCCGCGGTGATGTGATGAATATTGCCTTGCAAAACGCTCAGACGCAGCTGCAGCAGTTATTTGCCATGACGGGCGCGGTGGTGACGGTGACCACCCAAGGTGCGGGCGCGTGTCAGTTGCCCTCGTAGCACGTCAGTCGACTGTATTACGATTTTTTAAACTCAGCAATGGCCAACTGACGAGCCGCTTTATGCTCAACCATCGGCACAGGGTAGTCGATATCAGCAAACGTGCCGCCCTTTGCCAGCTCTTTACGCATCTTGTCTTCACTATGCAAGATGCTGATAGGAATATCTTTTAATTCAGGTAGCCAAGTTTTGATAAACACGCCATCTTTGTCATGTGTTTTGCCTTGGCTAAAGGGATTCATGATCCGAAAGTAAGGCGCAGAGTCCGTACCGGTTGAGGCGCTCCACTGCCAGCCGCCATTATTGGAGGCAAAGTCGCCATCGATCAGCTGCTGCATAAAGTAGCGCTCGCCTAAGCGCCAATCAATCAGTAAATCCTTGGTCAAAAACATCGCGGTGACCATACGCAGGCGATTGTGCATAAATCCAGTCGCATTTAGGCCGCGCATCGCCGCATCAACGAGTGGCACGCCTGTCTTGCCAGTACACCATGCCTCAAGGTCATCCTTGTCATACGACCAATCAATCTTCTTATCTGTCTCTTCTTTATAGGCCTTGTGGCGGATAAGGGCCGGCTTGTCCACTAGCACATGACGATAAAAGTCGCGCCATGCCAGCTCACTTATCCAGCGATTGATGTCTTCATTGTCGCCATCATTGCCGTGTAGTTTTTCTTGCGCTAGGCTTGCCTGTAGATAGCATAATCTAGGACTGATGACGCCAATGGTCAGGTAGGCGGATAGCTGACTGGTGGCCTCGAGGCTAGGCGTATCACGGCTGATATCATAGTCGTCGAGGTCATCGGCAATAAAGTCGTTTAGACGCTGACAGGCGGCTGTTTCGCCTGCAGGGTAGGCGGCGCGGGCTTTTGTTAATTGAGCATCCATATCGAGATGCTGTGATAAATCAGCCTTTTGTCGTGATTTTTGATAAGCGCTGACCACCTTGTTACTCAATGCTTCGATGTCTTTGATAGTAGTCGCGCTGTCTTTTGATAATTTTAGCTCGATTTTATTATTATTTATGGCGGTGGCTTCATGCATTTGTATGCTGCTGATATCCAAAGTATGCCGCCATTTTTTATAAAACGGGGTAAACACTTGATACATGCTATCGCCATCATTGGTGGTGATGCTCTGTGGTGGCAAAATACATTGGTCATGCCAGCGTACAAACTCGATATTGTCCTTTGCTAGCTGCTTTGCTAATTTTTCATCACGGTCGATCTCATTGCCTTCGTACTCATGATTGGCCATGATACAGCGGATATTATTGTCCTGACATAGTATGCTGAGCGCGTCGATACAGTCGGCAAAGCTGGGGCAACGTTGTACAGTCAATGTGATGTTTAGCTGCGCTTGTAGCGATTTGGCAAGTATGGGCAAGGTGCGGGCGATATGATCCACCTGTACTAAGGAAGTATCGTGCGCATGCCATTGCTCTGGCGTCAAAAAAAACACCGCACTGATGCGCGCATGATCTGCCTGCGCGCGCTCGCAAAGTGCCGTCAGCGCTGTATTGTCATGCAGTCGTAAATCTCGGCGAAACCACATTAGATAATGCGGCATATTCATATCCGTATTATCATCGTTGTCGTCATTAGCAGACGCAGTCTTAGACATGCAATTATCCTTATACCAATCAATCGTAATCATAAACAAAACTATGAATAAAAGTATGCTAGGATAAGTTTTTTGATGCAATGGGTTTGGCAGATGAGTAACAAATCAGCATCATAGCGTCAGGTCAATATAAAAGGGATACAACGAGATTGGGATCACCAGACTCTCAGTGCAATATACGCTCAGTACAAGGGTAAATATTGAACCTATTAAATCTTTTAAGCCTTTCAAATTAAGGTCAAACAATGCAGGTGAAGTTTTGCGGGTTTACCCAGCTCAGTGATGTTCAGACCGCTGTGCAGTTGGGTGTGGATGCGGTTGGTTTGGTGTTTTACCCACCAAGCCCGCGTGCTGTCACGCCCAAACAGGCGCAGGCATTGAGTGCCGCTGTACCGGCGTTTGTCAGTGTCGTGGCACTGGTGGTCAATATGACTCACGATGAGCTGCTGGCGCTGGCAAACCATGTACCTTTTGATGTCATTCAATTCCACGGCGACGAAACGCCTGAGCAGTGCCAGCAGCTGGCAAGTGCGGTCAATAAACGCTGGATCAAGGCGCTACGTATCGATGCCGAGCAAGACACGGCAGCTAGCGTGCGCGCGCGTATCGATAGCTTTGCCGCGATGGGTGCCAGTAGTATCTTGCTCGATGCCTATCATCCGCAAAAATACGGCGGTACGGGCGCGCGCTTTGATTGGCGTTTGATACCACAGGACAGTGCGCTACCGATTGTCTTAGCCGGCGGCCTCGCTGCTGATAATGTCGCAGGCACACTTGATTTACCTATCTATGGCGTCGATGTCAGCGGCGGTATCGAATCTGCTAAAGGCAAAAAAGACGCTGCCAAAATGCGCGCCTTTATGAAGGCAGTCAAACGTGACCGATGGCAAAACGAGACGGTCACTGACGGGCTCTAAGATAATTGCTATATTGGTGTCTATGTGATGTCTATATCTTGTTATTTGCTCGTTATTCCGAATTTTTGCTTGTCGCCTAGTTATATGACGATATGGCGGCAAGCCTAGACGCTTTATCTCCTTCATCTTTATATTAAAAGCCCCACTTATCGTAGGAATTATCATGAGTCATGCCTCAAACAAAGCGCTATCTGATGCTGCAAAATCTATCAATACCTTTACCAATCCAGCAGATGTGCAAGACTTTAATCAATACCCTGATGCACGCGGACACTTTGGCGTCCATGGCGGTCGTTTTGTTTCCGAAACGCTGATGGCGGCATTAGAAGAGCTTGAAACCTTATATACCAAAGTCAAAGCTGATCCGGCGTTTTGGGAAGAGTATCACAATGATTTGGTCAATTATGTCGGTCGCCCAACCCCGCTTTATCATGCCAAACGCCTGAGTGATGAGATCGGCGGCGCGCAGATTTATTTTAAACGCGAAGACCTCAATCACACAGGCGCACACAAGGTCAATAACACCATCGGGCAGGCTTTACTCGCCAAGATGTGCGGCAAAAAACGCATCATCGCCGAAACGGGCGCAGGACAGCATGGCGTGGCGACAGCGACAATTGCCGCGCGCCTAGGCTTAGAGTGTATCGTCTATATGGGCGCTGATGATGTCGAGCGCCAAAAGATGAACGTCTATCGTATGCGCCTGCTTGGTGCGACAGTGGTGCCAGTGACGTCTGGATCGCGCACTCTCAAGGACGCCATGAACGAAGCCATGCGCGACTGGGTGACCAACGTTGACACTACTTATTACATCATCGGCACCGTTGCAGGGCCGCACCCTTATCCGCTACTGGTTCGCGATTTCCAAGCAATCATCGGTAAAGAAGCGCGCATTCAGCATTTAGAAAAAACGGGTAAACTGCCTGATGCACTGGTCGCTTGTGTCGGTGGAGGCTCCAACGCGATTGGTCTATTCTTTGACTTCTTAAACGATACAGAGGTGAAAATGTATGGCGTCGAGGCCACAGGCGATGGCATAGAGACTGGCCGCCATTCAGCGCCATTGGCCGCTGGTCGTATCGGCGTGCTGCATGGCAACCGCACTTACCTGATGGCAGACGATGAAGGTCAAATCCAAGAGACGCACTCTATCTCAGCGGGTCTTGATTACCCTGGCGTCGGTCCTGAGCATAGCTTCTTAAAAGACATGAAACGCGTTGAATATGTCGGCTGCACTGACAAAGAGTCGTTGCACGCCTTTCATGAAGTCACACGAAAAGAAGGCATCATACCTGCATTAGAGTCTGCGCATGCTGTCGCCTATGCGCTTAAACTGGCGAAAACCATGGCCCCTGATCAGAGCATTGTCGTCAATATGTCGGGTCGCGGTGACAAGGATCTGCATTCAGTGATGAAGGCAGAAGGGATTGCGTTGTAGTGGTGAGCATTGTTTTTGCGACAAACCCACGTTGATGACATACATTGAGTGGCTCTTTGATTGAATGGTAAAGCGCCACTATAGCCAGTTTTTATTAATTTTAGAGACGATTATGAGCCGAGTTAAAAGTATGACCAGAATTGAAAGCACCTTTGAAACCCTAAAAGCGCAAAATAAAAAAGCCCTGATTCCTTATGTCATGGCAGGTGATCCAACGCCTGATAACTTTGTCGGCCTCTTGCATGACTTAGTCAAGCATGGCGCAGATATGATCGAAGTGGGTTTGCCGTTTTCTGACCCCATGGCCGATGGGCCAACTGTTGCCTTGGCAGGCGAGCGCGCCTTAGCAGCTGGTACCAGCACCCGCGATGCCCTAAATATGGTGGCAGAGTTTCGCAAGCAAGACACGCAAACGCCAATTATTCTGATGGGTTATCTAAACCCTGTCGAGATCATCGGTTATGATAATTTTGTCACCTTATGCGAGCAGGCAGGCGTCGATGGTATTTTGATGGTGGATTTGCCGCCAGCGGAGGCGGGGAGCTTTACTCAGCACTTGACTGAGCACGCGATGAATGAGATTTTCTTATTATCGCCCACCACTTTGCCTGAGCGCCGTGAGCAAGTGCTGACCCACTGCGGCGGCTATATTTATTATGTGTCGCTCAAAGGCGTGACCGGCTCAGCGACGCTCGATACCGATGATGTCGCCATTCAAGTACAAGCCATCAAAGCAGAGACCGATCTGCCGGTCTGCGTGGGTTTTGGTATCCGTGATGCGGCCTCTGCCAAAGCGATCGGTCAGCATGCTGACGGGATTGTCGTTGGAAGTGCGCTGGTGCAAAACTTCGCTGATATCGATGCTAGCGATGCGGCGGCAGTGGCCAATGCTCAACAAAAAATCATGGCAAAAATGGACGAGCTGCGCGGTGCTTTAGACAGTTTGACAGTTTAACGAACGGTATCATAGGTAAGCGGTGAGTTGTCCAAGGTGTCCCTAGATAGGTGATAAGCTGAGGCGACGGCGCGCTGGACGAATGACAAGGTTTATCATAACAGGGTTTATAATAACAATGTCTATAAAGACAGCGCGAAATGGCTTTGCTAAAGTTAGTTTACGTGTGTAAACTAACCTCACATATAAATTGTGACCGTCTCGCATGAGCGTATCTGCTGATGGCTTATATCATCGAGCGCTGTGACGGTTACATTGATTTTATAAATGGACTCTTAGGGACAAGTAAACGAGCCAACTTGCCTGTAAGCCTTTGATAATGGCGAATACTATGACTGATACAATAACCAAAGCTGATATGACAACTCCAAACAATATCGAAAAAACCGCAACTGACAAACCCAGCGCCGAAAAAAACGGCAATGCTGCTGGCCAATCGTGGTTTAATCGCCCAATACCTGGTATTAAGCAGCAACTGACCGCTCCATTGACTGCGGTTGAGACTGAACCATCGACCAAGTGTAGCAACTGCCACTCGATGATTACCAATACCGCGCTGATTTTTAACTGTTATGTATGCCCGCATTGTGACCATCATTTACCGATGAGCGCTCGTGAGCGTCTAAACTGGCTGCTGGATCAAGTAGATGGCGAGCTGGGGCAAGAGTTCAATGCAAAAGATCCATTGAGCTTCGTCGATAGTAAGCCGTATCCTCAGCGCATGAGCGAAGCACAAGACAAGACAGGCGAGTCTGAAGCGCTGATCGTGATGTATGGCAAGCTGCGCAATCTAGACATTGTCACTTGTGCCTTTGATTTTCGCTTTATGGGCGGCTCGATGGGTTCGGTGGTCGGTGATCGGTTTGTCCAAGCCGCTGAAAAAGCCCTTGAGGAAAAAATACCACTGGTCTGCTTTGCAGCTTCAGGCGGCGCGCGTATGCAAGAAGGCTTGCTGTCGTTGATGCAAATGGCGCGCACCGCCGCTGCGATTGAGCGCTTGCGATTGGCGGGTGTACCGTATATCGTAGTGTTGACCAATCCTGTCTATGGCGGTGTGACAGCCTCGCTGGCGATGCTAGGAGACATTCATTTGGCAGAGCCAAAAGCGATGATTGGTTTTGCTGGCAAGCGCGTGATCGAGCAGACGGTACGCGAAACCTTAGAAGAGCCGTTTCAGCGCGCTGAGTTTTTGTTAGAGCATGGGGTGGTGGATGAAGTGGTGCATCGTCATCAGCTGATCGATACCATTTATCGTCTGCTGGCAAAACTGTGTCACGTCACCAATGTGGATGCGTAACGCCGCACCGGTTATGGCATTCATCGCATAGCCACAGCTAGAGAACTTCTCTTAAAAAATAGCATTTATCGTCAATCACGGTAAATGCTATTTTTGCTTTTTGGCTAGGTAGTTATATACTGTCTTCAGTTTTTATTTGATTCTTTTTTGATAGGTTTTCTTCATGTCTGACTCCTTAGTTGCTACCTCAAGTACGCCCGATAACCAGTCTAGTTTGACCGAATGGCTCAATTATATGCAGCAAATCCATGTGTCGGCGATTGACATGGGGCTGTCGCGCGTGTTGCCAGTGGCTGAGGCGTTAGGCTTGGTACAATCCGCCAAAAACGATGCTTATGTATTTACTGTAGCGGGCACCAATGGTAAAGGCTCAACGACCGCAGTGATTGCACAAATGTGTCAAGCGGCAGGGTATAAAACGGCGCTGTATCAATCACCGCATTTAAGCGTTTTTAATGAGCGGGTGCGTATCGATGGCGAGATGGTCAGCGATGAGACATTAATCAATGCCTTTAGTAAGGTGGAGGCAGCGCGGCTGCAGTGCGATTTGACATTGTCGTTCTTTGAGATGACGACACTTGCTGCATTATTGATATTTGCCGAAGCAAACTGCGAGGTATGGGTATTAGAAGTGGGACTGGGCGGTCGCTTGGATGTGGTTAATATCATCGATCCTGACATGGCGGTGATTACCAATATCGGTATCGATCATATCGATTGGTTGGGCGACAATGTCGAGGATATCGGACGCGAAAAGGCAGGTATCTTGCGTGACGATATCACGCTGATTTATGGGGCGACTACGATGCCAGATAGCGTGCAGCAGGCGATTGATCAGCATCAAGCGCGCTGCTATCAGGTCGGGCAGGACTTTGCTTACCAAAGCCTCGACTCAGCCACATGGCAGTATAGCAATGCCGCTGTCACGATGCAGCTACCGCGCCCAGCATTGTCGCTTATAAACACTGCCAATGCCTTATCAGCTGTGCTGGCCAGTCCATTAGATATCGATATCAGTGCCATCGAGCAGGCGCTGCAGACAGTCAAGCTGGCAGGACGGTTTGATTACCGCCATACCCAGCAGCGTCATTGGCTATTTGATGTGGCGCACAATGAGCAGGGTGTCGAGTTTTTATTGGCGCAGCTTGTACCGCTTTGGCAGCAGCACCTCGCTGAGCAGCACGAGTCTATAGACAGTCATAGCGGCAGCCAACCTGCCAGCATCAAAATGCTGTTTTCTATGTTAGGTGATAAAGATATCGACCATGTCGTCCAGCGCTTAAGCCAAGCTGGCTTGCCGATCAGCGAGTGGTTTATCGCGGAGATTGACTATCCACGTGCCGCGAGTACCGAGCATTTATACAGCGTCCTGTCTCGCCATGTCGAGCAGGCGCAGATACATCAGTTTGACAGATTAAAAGAAGCCACGCAGGCGGTGATGCAAGCGAGCGATGCGCAGGATCTCATCGTGGTGTGTGGCTCGTTTCATACTATCGGTGAGGCATTAGCAGCACTGACTGCCGATCAGTGATGGTCGATGATGTGACGACCCGTGAGTGATGAAAAGGGCTTTGCTTTCATGTTACGCTTAGCACAAGTGTGATAGCAGACAGCGCGAAAAATATGCTTTATAATCAAAGTGATTGAAATATAGCGTATAACGCCAAAAAACTGACGGATGGGTAAGCTTGTAGAGCCTTGCCCGCCAAGGTTTTAAAGCGATAGCTGCGCCGCTCAATCAACCTTATTACCAACTAAGAGACGTAAACGGATGAACTTTTCGAGACAAGCCTTATTGGGCATTGGGATGATTATCGGCGGTAGCGTGATGCTATACGCTATGGTGCAACAAATCGGCGATAACAGTCAGCCTGCGCCGACCTCAGCGATGGTCGAAAGCTCAAGTACTGAGCAAACCACGCAGCCGCCATTGACAACAGACATCGAAACAGAAAAACGCATCTTGGCACAAAAACAAAAAGAGCGCGCCGCTCGCGTCGCAGAGCAAGAAAGACGTGCTCAGCAGTTTTTGATTGAGCAAGAAGCTGCTGAAGCTGAAGCACTAGCCAAAGCGCGCGCAGAAAGCCAACAATATATAACAAACACTACCGCTGCTGACGATAGCGACAGCACCGCAGCTGAGAAAAAAGACGATACCGCTTCGGCAACAGCAAGCCTTGAAGGTACGGAAAGTTCTGAAAGCACTGATAGCAATACGGCGCAAGCCGCCGCCGAAAAATTAAAAACTGCCCAGCAGCAAGAAGCCAAACGTCAAGCCGCTCTCAAAGAGCAACAAGCCGCCAAAGAGTTGGCACAGCGGCAACAGCAAGCGGAACAAGCCAAACAAGCCAAGCAACAAGCAGAGGCCAAGCGTCAAGCAGAAGCTGAGCGTCAAGCAGAAGCTGAGCGTCAGGCTGCCGAGCAGGCCGCCGCAAAAAAGCAAGCGGCTGAAAAAGCTGCCGAAGCCGCCAAAAAAGAGCCGCCCAAATCCCCCACTGACTATGAAGTCAAACGAGGCGACGGCCTGATTAAACTTGCCAGACAGTATAACGTACCGGTGGAAGCGCTGGCTCAGGCAAACAATATGTCACCCTCGACCTCACTGCAGCTGGGTCAGACACTGACTATTCCTTCACGCAAACAAGTACAGCGTCTAGAGCGAGAAGCAGCGGCAGCCGAAAAAGCGCGTGAAGCGCAGCGCAAAAAAGAAGAAGCATTGGCAAAAAAATCAGCAGAGGCCAAACGTGATGCGCAGCAAAAACTGCGTGACGCTCGCCAACAGGTCAAGGAAACCGATGCCAAAGGAAGCTTTGGGGTGCAAGTCGCACTTGCCAATGATCAGGCCAAAGCAGATGAATTGGCCAAAAAGTTTCAGGCAGCAGGGTATCAAGTAAAGACCAGTCCGACCAGTCGCGGTGTCCGCGTCATCGTCGGTCCTGAGCGCGGTAAAGTGGCAGCGCTGGCGCTCAAAGACAAGATCAACAGCGACCCTAAAGTAAACACCACCAGCGCTTGGGTATTATACTGGCGCTAAACCGCGATTAATGTATCGCCGCTGGTAGTGAGTGCTGGTAGTGAGTATAGACGCCTTCGCTGTTTCTATGATATGAGAAAACACGACACTAGATGTCGTGTTTTTTGTTTTATTGATTGCTCGGCTGGGTAGGTTTCGCTACCATGCCGCGCATTTATTCTGTTTTTGTATCACCTGTCAGCCTAAAAAGGTTGACCTGCCGTGATTATTCAAATGCCCATCTGTGCTTGTGAACCGTCGCAGCTGGAACTTGGATAATCACTTGTTTATTTTATAAGGTAAAACCATGTCGTTTGGCGTTATATTTTTAATATTGGCCGTTGGATTTTTAGGGCTAATCACGTTACCAAAGCTATCCTCAAAGCGTCAAAGCATCGAGCCTGAGCCAAAGCCTGTGCGCGGTGATGAGTTGGCCATTTGGCCATTTGCACCGATGCCCATCATGACTGATACTGAGGTGATTTTTTTTAAAAAATTAAAAAACGCCTTGCCCGAGTATCACATATTTGTACAGGTGCAGCTGTCGCGAATCATCGAAGCCAATAGCGATGAGACCTCCGAGCGTAGCTTTTGGTTTAACCGCATTTGTCGTCAGAGTGTCGATTATGTCATCGTCGATATCGACGCACAGACCACCTTGGTGGCTATCGAGCTTGATGATTGGACACATAGCAGCAAATCACGCCAAAAAGCCGATGACAAAAAGGACAAAGCCCTTGCTAGTGCAGGTATTCCTATCGTGCGCTTTCACGCTGAGCGTATGCCAAGCGCGGATATGCTCAGATATGAGCTGATGCAGGTGATTGAGACGTACTGATAATGATCGTCATTGGCCGTGATTAAAACTGACCTCTCGGATTGAGGGTGCGGGCTACTCACACTGCCGCGGATAGATGACAATTGGCCTGTCGCCTTCAAAATATAGCCCTGTCTTTGGCAAGCTCTTCTCTGACCAAGTCTGTACAAGCGCTCGTCTGGCGTAACGGTCATAAAAGCTGCGTTTGGTAAACCACTCAATATAGTACGCGCGCCGCAGAGTGCTCATATCGAGCGTCGCAAGACTGACGGCGTCGCTGTTATCGCACCATTCATGCAGCGGAAAGCTGGGCGTTAGCCAATCAGGTTTATCAAAGCCATAGATATTGAGCGGCAAAAAAAAGCGGCCTTTGATAATACCGTAGCGTTTGTCGATTTTTACTTGTCCGTGATCAGCGGTATCGACCCACACAGCGCGGAACTGCTTGGTCTGCATGTGGGTCATTTTGCGCTGTAAGTTATCATTGGAATTGATACCGACCCAGTTTGCAGGCTCAAAAGGCGGTGCCCCCATAAAAAACTTGATCGCCAGCTCCCAGTGTTCGGTCAGATTGTCCTGATGATTGTATAAAATCAGGTCCAGCTCGCCCGTCGTCTGTTTGCCGTTATATAACTGCACATTGTTAGCAAGTGTCTCGTATGGATGTAATTTGCGCGCAAAGCCATCTTCTAGCCAAAATGATAACAATCCCTCAAAGTGAAAACCTAAGCGATTGGGACTGGGACGTGTCAGCAGATATCGCGTCAGCGCCTGATACGCATTGGTGGTATCGAGCTCCTTTAAGCGTGCCTGATAGGCTGCAAACTGCTGCTGCCAAAAGTGTGCGCTATGGACCGACACGGTATGTGTGTTCTGATGCGGCGCAACGTCCAACCACTTTGTTAAGACAGTGGGGCAGGCTAGCACATAAGCCAAATCGCGCACATAGGGGCGCCGATAAGCTTCCCACGGTGCGGTATGTAGATAAGTAAACGGGCCATGAGCCGTCGGCTCGATCATAGGATAAACCATCATTACAGTGTACGTTTACCCTAGCGGCTCATGTACCAAAAGTCTATAGTCAATCGATGACGTATTATATTATGCTAAAATTGCAACTGTCTGGCCGCTAATGGGCGGCCATTTATCCATCTTATATGATGAGGAATATGCCATGAAATACCTATTACAAATCGACTTTCCCTATAGTGGGCCTTTTGGTCACGAGTTTTTTGCCGCGATGAAAGAGCTGGCCGCTGATATCGCAAACGAGCGCGGTCTGGTCTATAAATTATGGACAGAAAATAAAGACACGCAAGAAGCGGGTGGTATCTATGTGTTTGATAACTTAGATGACGCCGATCGGTATTTGGCCAAGCATACCGAGCGCTTAGAGTCGTTTGGATTTACAGGCATCAAGTCTAAAGTGTTTGTCATCAATGAAGCGCTGAGCGCGATTACGAAGGCGTCTTTATACTAATTTATATATTCTACTTACTATTTTATTAGCAAGCATATGAACTTTAATAGTGGTATGTAATTTGTTGATCATTTTTCCGTCTGTATCTGTTTCTATATTTTCAGGCGACTCAACTGGAGTATGCATTTCGATATATTCTAGCAATTCTATGCATTCTTTCGATAAGGTATCGAACTCATGTTTTTTAAGTAAAAGAGTAGGAGCGTTCGATTTAAATTTATCGATACTTTTTCTCAAAATCTTGGAATTGAAATCATACTCACCTTGAGAGCGTGAATAGGGGTGCGTGTTACAAGAGTTTAAAGCAATAGTAGTTATAATATCAAGACGATTAACCACTTCATCTAAACAACGATGTTGCTTAGTTTTGAGGTTCTGAAAATGGAAAAAAATAACGGCCAATGCAATTGAAAATACAGTTAAATAATCACTCATATTTAAATTAGAGCCTTTAGATAGTTGAAATTAAGCCTCTTTTACGTATCTCAGTATTTTTTCTCTAATTTCAGGATAGTCATTAGCTTCTATAATAAATTTTTCAGAAAACTTACTTTTAGTTATATTTTTCTTACGAATAAGTCCAGCAAAAGATTGCTCAAGAAAAGAGGAGCCTGCTGATAAAATACCATCAAAATTGACAATAATCTTCTCATCTTCAGGAATGCTATTCATAATACGAACTAAATAATCATAAAAATGCTCACCTGTATAGCTGCCATCAGTATGAGATCTACCTGAAGGCATTAAAGAAAAGTCTTTAGCTACATTAATTGTTGCCATCATTACAAACTCCTTAAACTAATCTAATAACCCAAGAAATTACAGTACCTTCAATTTTCGATTCGAAATCGTCGAAGTTCTTATTAAGAGACAACTCTTTGGCACTACCGTCTGAGTTAGATTGTAATAAATAACTACCACTTTTACTAAGTACTGAGGTATGTACCTGCTTAATCTCTGGAAATTCATTCGTTCTTCTAACTAAATCTAATATATCATTGAAGCCTTTTCCTCTACCTTTTTCTTTAGTACGAGTCGTGTCTAAATTTGTAGCAAGCTGTATTAACTTAGAGTCAGAGTGGTCTTTTAATGATGCTAGATCTGCTCCTAGTATTCCTTCTTTAACCTTATTAGCTTTGCCTTGAAGGACTTCAAGAATAGATAGAGGCGCTGTTTCAGGAATTGTCACTCCTAAATCAGATACCACAACTACAATACATTTCTCATCAATACGTGTAAGAGCATACCATTTTTGAAAGTCAGGATCTGAGCTTTTCATATAAGCATGCTGAATAACGTTATTAATAGCTTCATTAATAGCAGTCACCAGTTTGAAAGGGATATTCTGATCAGTAAATTTCTGGTAGATCATTAGTATATGACTTTGCATGTCTTCTGGTAAATCACAGTTGTTTCCTGAGAACATATGCCAGTTATCAACAATCTCTATATGCTTATTTTTTGTAATTTTACTTAGACCTAATACCCTATCTAGACCTAACAGCGTGAAGACAGCTCTAGGTACTATGCTTTGGCTATGACGTGATTTGAACCTTATATCGAGATCTTCATATTTATTCAATACATGTACGATATGAAGGGCTGTCAGAGGTTCAATCAGTTCTAGTTTTCTAAAGTCAAGATACAACTGGTTATAAGTATTTTTTGATAAAGACCTCAAAACTTTTATTATTTTAGTTCTTTCGTTACCATGGAACAGACTTAATTTCTTATTAAACTCAATTCGCTTCTTACTATGAGAAATTAGCCTAATAGTTCTATCTTTTTTGCTATGGCTCTTTCTTACTTTGATATTAAGTTTCTTGATCCAGTTCTTTTGTTCTAATGTCGTCTTTTTCATTGGGAAGGTGCTATGGCTTATAGGATAAGCAACAATAACAGAATTGGTAGAAATGTCTATCTATAGAGAGCAGATATAAGTCTATTCTTTTAAAGTGGGCATTAACTTATTTCAATAATATATAGAGAGTTTAATTAAATATGATTTGTCGAAGTCAGACAAAAAAAGAGCAGACAATTTATGCCTGCCCTAATTCGATGTTTGGTCGGAACGGCAGGATTTGAACCTGCGACCACCACACCCCCAGTGTGGTGCGCTACCAGACTGCGCTACGCCCCGAATGACTGACTATTTTACGCAAAATTAGGCATATTGCAAGGGCTATTTATCTTGCTACCCATTTGCCCCAAAATTTGACATATCCATAGCCAGTATGAGCGCCATATTAGCAGAGCTATCCCAGCAGCTCTTTTAAAATTTGGTTGACTTGCTGCGGGTTGGCACTACCGCGGCTGGCTTTCATCACTTGCCCGACCAGACCATTAAAGGCTTTTTGCTTGCCGCCTTTATACTCATCTACCATCGTTTGATTGTTGGCGATGACCTCCTCGACCATGGCTTTGATAGCGCCAGTGTCCGTTTCTTGTTTTAGGCCCTTTTCTTCGATGATTTTATCTGCCGCATCATCGCCGTCGCCGCCTTCGCGCTCATATAAGGCACTAAAGACTTTTTTGGCCAATTTGCCAGATAGCGTATCGTCTTTGATACGAGCCAGCATACCAGCCAATTGCTTGGCGCTGATAGGGGAGTGGGTGATGTCTTTATCATCTTTGTTGAGGGCACCGAGCAAGTCGCCCATCACCCAGTTGGCTGCCATTTTGGCATCTTGCTGGCCCACTTCTGCCACCACAGCTTCGAAATAATCAGCAAGCTGACGGCTGCCTGTTAGGATGCGAGCATCGTATTCTGACAGACCAAGCGCTACCTCAAAACGGTCACGGCGAGCCACAGGTAGCTCAGGCATGGCAGCACGAATGCTGTCAATCATATGCTGCTCGATACGGACAGGCAGTAAGTCAGGGTCAGGGAAATAACGATAATCGTTGGCGTCTTCTTTGGTGCGCATGGTGCGGGTTTCGTCGCGCTCAGGATCATAGAGCATCGTTGCCTGCACGACTCTACCGCCGTCTTCGATGATGTCGATTTGACGTTCGATTTCGCGGTTGATGGCGCGCTCGATAAAACGGAACGAGTTTAGGTTTTTGAGCTCAGTACGAGTACCGAGCTCGCCGCCAGGTTTGCGCACAGAGACGTTACAGTCACAGCGGAATGAGCCTTCTGCCATGACCGCATCCGAGATACCCAGCCAAGTGACCAGCTGATGAATGGCCTTGATATAAGCCAGCGCTTCATCCGCTGAGCGCATGTCAGGCTCAGAGACGATTTCGATGAGCGGCGTGCCCGCACGGTTGAGATCGACACCCGTCATGCCATCGACGGCATCGTGGACTGATTTACCCGCGTCTTCTTCTAGGTGCGCGCGGGTGATACCCATCCGTTTTGGGTATTCGTTTTTTTCGCCTTGATTGACCACCACATCGATATAGCCGGTACCCACGATAGGGTTGGCCATTTGGGTGATTTGATAGCCTTTGGGCAAATCAGGATAAAAGTAGTTTTTGCGATCAAAGGTGTTAAAAAGACCCAGCTCGGCATTGACGCCCATACCGAACTTCAGTGCCCGCTCGACCACGCCAGCGTTGAGTACCGGTAGCACGCCAGGTAAGCCTAAATCGACGATGTTGGCTTGGCTGTTTGGCTTGTGGCCGAAGTCAGTTGGGGCGCTAGAGAAAATTTTACTGTCAGTGTTTAGCTGGCAGTGAATCTCAATGCCGATGACCACTTCGTAACCATCAACAAACAATTCGGGACGAACGCTGTCGTTATGAGCGGTATTCTCAGTCGTAGTAGCTGTGTTCATTATACCGTCTCCTTTGCGACGAGTGAGTGTTGTAGATGATGATCGGTATGCTGCTGAAACAGATGAGCGGTCGTTAGCAGCTGACTTTCTTGCCAGTGCTTACCGATTAACTGTAAACCGATCGGCAGACCTTCTGAGGTCAAACCAACGGGCTGACTGAGTGCGGGCAGACCAGCTAGGTTGACTGCGATGGTATACACGTCGCCTAGGTACATGGTCGCAGGATCGAGGTCTTCTGCCAGCTTATAAGCTGCGGTCGGCGCGGTGGGACTAGCGATGACATCACAATTGGCAAAAGCATCATCAAAGTCTTTGACAATTAAGCGGCGCACTTTTTGCGCTTTGGTGTAGTAAGCGTCGAAATAGCCTGCCGATAG
Organism: Psychrobacter halodurans; assembly: GCF_017498075.1. Classification (NCBI taxonomy): domain Bacteria; kingdom Pseudomonadati; phylum Pseudomonadota; class Gammaproteobacteria; order Moraxellales; family Moraxellaceae; genus Psychrobacter; species Psychrobacter halodurans. The sequence goes on along the minus strand of NZ_JAGBKN010000006.1, from coordinate 67,841 downwards.
TGCATAAGTACCAGTGAGGATACGGCGCTGTACTTCAGGGCCAAAGCCTTCAGAGCGTGAGCGCGTGTATAGGTCAATCAGATCTTTTGGTGCTTCACAGCGATAGCCAAAGCGCACGCCATCAAAGCGTGATAGGTTGGAAGACGCTTCGGCAGGGGCGAGCATATAGTAAGTGGCCAGCGTGATATCGGGATCGGTGATATTGACCTCGACGATGGTCGCCCCCAGCTCTTCGTATTTTTTGAGTGCGGCACGAGCGGCTTGTTCGACTTCGCGGTCGAGGCCTTTGCTAAAGTATTCTTTGGCGACGCCGATACGTAATCCTGCAAAGGGTTTGTCGCCTGCAGCGGCCTCTGCATCATTGATGTCTTGTACATAATCTGGCATGTCGTGCTTGATGGAGGTGGCATCGCGCGGATCATGACCGATCATCGGCTGCAGCAGATAGGCACAGTCTTTGGCGCTTTTGCCCATGCTACCGGCTTGGTCGAGACTTGAGGCATAGGCAATCATGCCAAAGCGTGACACACGGCCATAAGTGGGCTTGATGCCGGTGAGGCCACAAAACGAAGCTGGCTGACGAATCGAGCCGCCCGTATCACTACCGGTCGCCACAGGCACAAAACCGGCGGCGACAGCGGCTGCACTACCACCAGATGAGCCACCAGGGACGCGCTCCAAATTCCATGGGTTTTGTACCGTGCCATAGTAAGAGCTGCTGTTGTCCGAGCCCATCGCAAACTCATCCATATTGAGCTTACCTAGGCTGATCATGCCCGCTTTTTCGATATTGGTCACGATGGTGGCATCATAAGGCGAGACAAAATTGTGTAGCATCTTTGAGCCACAAGTGGTCAGCACGCCTTGGGTACAAAAGATGTCTTTATGCGCCATGGGCACGCCAAGCAGGCGGCGTTTATCGCCTTGGGCGCGCATCTCGTCCGCGGCTTTCGCTTGCGCGCGCGCCGTCTCAGCGGTGTGGGTGATAAAGCTGTTGACCTTAGCGTCTAGGGCGTCGATACGTTTGATATAGTGTTCGGTTAATTCTGCGCTGCTAAACTGCTTTTCTTGCAAGCCTGTAATCAGCTGCTCGGTACTTAATAGGTGAATCTCAGACATAGGGTGTCGTCCGTCAAAGTGTTAATAGCATAAAATAAGATAAAGCCAATAAAGCTAATAGAGTCATGCAAGTCGTTATTCAATCACTTGTGGCACCAGATATAGGCCGTCTTCGATCGCTGGTGCGACCGATTGATTGCGCGTGCGATCGATATCATGTTTGGCGACGTCAGCACGCAGCTCTTGGCAGGCTTCATGGATGTTTGATAAAGGCTTGATGCCTGCGGTGTCGACACTGCTTAGCGTGTGCATCAGTTTTAACACTTTGCTGATGTCGTCCGCGTAGCTGCTCGCCGTGCTTTCATCCACGCCCAAACGGGCAAGGTTGGCAACTTCTAAGATTTCTTCACGGCTGACGTTGTTGTCAGACGTTGCTGGTTGCTGTGACATAGTTTCTCCAATGAAGGACAGTTTTGGTTAGTGTCAATTTGGGTGGTGTCAAGACGTGACCACTAAAAATAAGAGGATTGCTAAATAAGATTGTATCTTGAGTTGGCTTATTATAAAGCATCTGGCCTAAGTTTACAGAGCACAGCATTTGATTGATGCATAATATCAACCAAGTTAAAATGATTTACAAAACTGACCGTATAGTTAGTGTTTCATTCTTAAATGCTCACCCATTGTTCGCTGAAATACGTTACAGTATGCACCTGCTACTGAGCAAAATCATCATCTGTCTGTAGCGCCTTGTTAGTTATTGAATTAAATGGTCTTTCATGAAGTCAAATGGTCTTGCTGACGATTTCAAACTTTGTAACAACTTTTAGCATTTAGGACCAAAATCCTGACTTACTAACGCAAATATCTATGTTTTTTTTGAGCCAAATCGGTATAATTTGCCTCAGTTTTTTCATTTCATTATTATTGCTTAGGTTTGACTTGTTGCGAGGTTCAATTTTCGCCACAGGTAATGTCTATCGACGACCTGCTCAACACTGACGAGGAACGCCTCAGTCACTCTCATTCGCCTCATTCGCCTCATTTGTAATACGCTGGAAATATTAGTCATGAACCTGTTTGGATTTTTATCAAATAATATCGCTATCGACCTCGGTACTGCGAACACCCTCATTTTTATTCCTAATAAAGGCGTCGTGCTTGACGAGCCTACGGTGGTCGCGCTACGAAGTAATCGTACTCAAAACCCTACCGTCGCCGCTGTTGGTATCGATGCCAAGCAGATGCTAGGTCGTACACCTGCCAACATCACCGCCATTCGTCCACTAAAAGACGGGGTGATTGCAGACTTTGAGGTGACCCAAAAAATGCTAAAGCACTTTATCACTAAGGTAAAAGCCAAACGTTTTATGGCGGAGCCAAATGTGGTGGTATGTGTGCCATGCAAGTCTACTTTGGTAGAGCGTAAAGCGATACGTGAGGCGGTGTCATCAGCGGGCGCCAATAAAGTATTGCTGCTTGAGGAGCCAATGGCAGCAGCAATCGGTGCTGGCATGCCTGTCCATGAAGCCAGCGGTTCGATGGTGGTGGATATCGGTGGCGGTACCACTGAGATTGCTGTGATTGCACTATCTGGCTGCGTCTATGCCGAGTCGATTCGTATCGGCGGCGATATGTTTGATGAGGCCATTATCACCCACGTACGCCGTACCCATGGCTGCGTCATCGGTGAGACGACGGCTGAGCGTATCAAACAAGAAGTAGGCTCGGCACTGAACGAAGACAGTCAGCTAGAGGTAGAAGTACGTGGTCGTAGCATGGCAGAGGGTGTGCCAAAGACCTTTACCGTCAATTCAGAAGAAGTACAAAAAGCCCTTAGCGATCCATTAAGCGGTATCGTCAGTGCGGTCAAAGCAGCACTCGAGCAAACGCCACCTGAGCTATCATCAGACATCGCTGAGCGCGGTATTGTCTTGACAGGGGGCGGTGCGCTATTACGTGATTTAGACAAGCTTATCTCCAAAGAGACCGGTCTGCCAGTGACGGTCGCCGAAGATCCATTGACCTGCGTGAGCCGCGGTGGTGGTATTGCGCTTGATTTTATCAATAACAAAAGCCTAAACATGATTTTTGTCTAAACGGTTTTAGCAGGCGCATGGTTGGGGTGGTACTAGTCGTGCGCTAATGAGGGCAGTAGAGCGCGTGGCAGTATCCATCATGTTCAAAAGACCCTAATAAGTACAAAGTACGCTCAAGCCATGAAAAGCAAGACCATATTCTTGCTTATTTTAAAATTGCTAATTAGACCTCTTATGATTCCAAGTATTTTTGCCCGTCAGCCGTTATCACTTCGTAAGACTGCCATTGTATTGATAGTCGCTTCGATACTGATGTGGTTTGATAGCAAAAACGCAGAGTGGTTTAACCCTGTCCGTAATACCAGCCATGCCGCCATGCAGCCCATCTATCAGCTGTCACTGTTGCCGAGTTATGCTCAGCACTGGGCTAGTGGTCGTTTACAGTCCAAAGAAGCCTTGCGCCGCGAAAACATGCAGCTAAAATCACAGCTGATCCACGCGCAGGCCAAGCTGCAGCAGCAAGATTATATCTTGGCACAAAACGCTCGCTTGCAAGGCATTTTGTCGACCACCAAGCCTGAGCAGTTTGATCTTAATTTGGCGCAAGTGATTGGTACCGACACCAACTTACTCAGGCAAATTGTGGTCATCAATAAAGGCGCGCAAGATGGCGTACAGGTGGGTCAGACGGTCATCGACGAAGATGGTATTTTGGGGCAAATCATCAATGTCTATCCCAACACCAGCCGATTGCTACTAATCACCGATGAGCAGCAGTCTGTGGCGGTGACGGTCAAACGTACCGGTCAGCGTGCCATCGTGACAGGCAAAGGCATCCCGACGTCTTTGAGTTTGGATTATGTGTTTAAAACCTCAGATGTGCGGGTGGGGGATGAGCTGGTGTCGTCAGGGTTGGGTGGCCGTATCCCAGCAGGGTATCGCGTTGGCCGTATCGCTCAGATCGAGGACACGCAGGCGGATAACTTTAGAAGCATCGAGGTCACACCCACTGCCAATTTTATTGACAATGCCTATGTACTGATATTGCAAGACAAGCTGATTAATAAAAACAATACCGTCATCAATTAGCTATCGCCTAAGCCTAAGAAGGTATCTCATCGTTTGGCGTTTGCAGCCGCTACGTCTCATTAAGGTAAGTGCTCATGTCGTATCCTGATTCTGAGAATGAAACAGTACTGCTGATTGCTGTCATTATTGTCAGTATCGTCGTGGCCTCATCCCTCAATGTCTATCCATTAAGCCCCAGTATGGCCACCTTGCGACCCATGGTCATGATTATGGTGCTGATTTTTTGGCTGTTGTTTCAGCCGCGCTATGTCGGTATCTTTACCGCCTTTACGGTGGGCATCATTGCCGATTTGTTGATGGATACCCATTTAGGTCAGCAAGCCTTTGCTGCTGTGCTGGTCGCTTTTGTTATCAAAGTTACCAGTATTTATGTCAGACAATTAAATACATGGAGCGCGTGGCTACTTGCCAGTTTTAGTTTGCTGATCTTTCAGTTGACGCTGTGGATATTGCAAATGTTTATCCAAAATGTGTTTGTCGCTCAGTCCGCTTTGTCATTAGTCATGAGTATTCTTAGCTGGCCTTTGGTGCTTTTGGTGCTACGTAAGTTTGCGCGTTGATACTGACGCATCCATGAGCGAGTCGATCATCCTATAAGACAAGCGCGCTCACTGAGCGTGCTGCTAGCAAAATACGCCCTCATGAAATGTTAAAACGAATCAACATGACCGTATTTATGACCTTATCTGCAAGCGCTGTCAGCCCACAAGTTTGTACAACCAGACAAATTTATATAATAAGAGATGAATAATGGATATTATTTTAGCGTCCGGCTCGCCGCGTCGTCGTGAGCTGTTGTCTAGAGCGCAGCTGGACTTTACGGTCATGAGTGTCGATATCGACGAAACCCCGCATGCCAATGAATCCCCCAAAGACTATATCGAGCGCATGGTCGCGACCAAAGCCGACGCCGCGGTACAGCAGCTAAATGCTACCAGCAGGGAAGAGGATGCCGATAAAGACGTTGAGTCGCGTCTGGTGTTAACAGCCGATACCATCGGTGTCTTAGCAGACGGCAAGACGGTGCTGGTCAAGCCTACAAGCCGTGAGCAGGCGTATGAGATGTGGCAGCAGATGTCTGATACGGCGCATGAGGTATGGACAGCGGTGCAAGTGACCCTTATCGCCCGCTCTGCTCATCTGGTGCCCTGCGATAACGCCGCTGCCCATGCAGCCGTCCATACACCTAAGCAGCCTGTATGGCAGGTCGTTTCTCAGCAGCAGCTCACGGAGCGCACGGAGGTGACCTTTATCCCCTTAACGGCGCAGATGATGCGTGAGTATTGGGACAGCGGCGAGCCTCAAGACAAAGCAGGAGGTTATGGCATTCAGGGGTTGGGCGCTGCTTGGGTGAGCCGTATCAACGGTAGCTATACCAATGTCGTCGGCTTGCCACTTGCGCAAACGTTGGCCCTGATCAACACCCTCAGCCAGCACAGCAGCGCAAGCGTGTCATGATAATCAGCTGCTGAGTTGTTTTTGTGCGCACACTTTTTATCCACATAATGACACGCTAGGATAATGGGCAAGCACAAGGCGCATTTGTTACACTGTAAGCCTAACAGGCGATGAACGTCGAATAAGAAAGCTGAGAGATAAGAGAAAAATATTATGTCCGAAGAGCTGCTGATTAATATTAGTCCAATGGAGTCGCGTGTCGCCGTGCTAGACAACGGCATTTTGGGCGAGATTTATATTGAGCGTCATCATAAATTGGGGTTGGTGGGCAATATTTATTTGGGTACGGTGGTACGTGTCCTGCCAGGTATGCAGGCCGCTTTTGTTGATATCGGTCAATCACGCACAGCGTTTTTACATGTCAACGATATGCAGCGCGAGCCGCGTCCGGTAGTAGATAAGACAAACGTAATAGCCAACGACAGTCACGCCCAAGCTGGTGCTACTGTCGATGGTATGGCCAATGAGCACGCGATTAGCGATGACGCCGTGATTGGTGCGACAGAAGACCTAGCAGTGACGCCGCCTGTGGTCGAGGTACAGAGTACAGAAGTCGTACCAGCCGCCAAGACCTTGATTCAGCACCGTTTGCATGAGAGCCAACGTATCCTTGTGCAAGTGACCAAAGATCAGCTCGGCAGTAAAGGCGCGCGCTTGACCACCAATATCTCGCTGCCTTCACGTTATTTGGTTTATCTACCATCGAGCGACCATATCGGCATCTCACAGCGTATCGATGGCGCTGATGAGCGCACGCGTCTAAAAACCGAGCTGACCTATCTGATGCAGACAGTCAATCTCAAGGGCGGCCTGATTGCACGTACGGCCGCTGAGCGTGTGCCAGTCGCAAAACTAGAAGAAGACATCTACTATCTGTTGCAGTTATGGCGAACGATCTGCGCACGCCGTCAAGAGATCAATCATCATCAAAGCTCAGAGCTGATCTATCAAGAATTATCCTTACCGTTACGTTCGATACGCGATTTGGTACATAGTGATACCGAAAAAGTCGTCATCGATAATAAGCAGGTGTATGAGCAAGTCAGATACTTTGCCAAAGAGTTTGTACCCTTTATCTATGATCGCATCGTTCACTACACGGCAGAGCAATCACTATTTGATGTGCACCGAGTCGAAGATGATCTGCGAGATGCGCTCAAACGCCGTGTCGATCTCAAATCTGGCGGCTATTTGATTATCGATCAAACCGAAGCCATGACGACCATTGATGTCAATACCGGCTCTTTCGTCGGTGGTCGCTCATTAGAGGATACGGTCTATAAGACCAATCTTGAAGCCACCCATGCCATCGCCCGCCAACTACGACTGCGCAATCTGGGCGGTATTATTATCCTCGACTTTATCGATATGCTCGAGCAGCAGCACAAAGATGACGTATTGACCAGTCTGCAAGAGCAGTTGGCGCAAGATTATGCTAAGACCAAAATCACCCAAGTCAGTGAGCTGGGCTTGGTTGAAATGACGCGCAAACGTACCCGTGAATCGCTGGGGCAGCAGCTCTGTGAGCCGTGCTCTACCTGCCAAGGTCGCGGCTTTGTTAAGACCGCTGAGACCGTCTGCTTTGAGATTTTCCGCGAAATCATGCGCTGCGCTCGCACTTATAACTCTCCAAAAAAGTTTACCGTGGTGGCTCATGCCGCTGTGATCGATTTACTGCTCACCTCAGAATCAGATACCGTCGCTGATTTGGAGTATTTATTAGGCCGGGTTATCACCTTCGATGTCGAAAACCTCTACACCCAAGAGCAGTATGATATCGTTTTAGACTAGCGAGTGAATTGAATACACACCCTAGAATAACAGCCATTATTGAGAGGTTTTATTGATGTTTTATGAGGGTGTAAAAGAGACTTTAATAAAAATATTATCGATAAAAACGCTTGTTTATAAAGGGTAAAATCTCAAGCGCCCATTGATATTACTCTTGCAATGACCAAAATTCTATGTATAATACACACCACTGAATTATATATGCGCAGCCAATAAAACAGCTGGCGCTATGACAGCTAGAGCATCGTTTCTAGCACTATTTCATTATGCCTTTGCTGACATCCATAAAAGTGGGAGGGTTGGCGGGGCTTTAAATTATTTTGCTTTTAGCACGCTGCTGGTTCTCTCGAAGAACAGATTCTGCAAAGAATGGGAAGCCGCTTGAAGTAAATCTTTAACCAAACGGCTTTTGATCATAATCTTGCAGCGCAAGAATGACAAAGGCACATATTAGGAGCTTGCTGGCATGGCTAACCAGAGAATCCGTATCCGTCTCAAGTCATTTGATCATCGTCTGATTGATCAGTCGGCCCAAGAGATTGTCGATACTGCAAAGCGCACCGGTGCGCAAGTTTGTGGTCCTGTACCGTTGCCGACTCGCATTGAGCGTTTCAACGTTCTAACCTCACCACACGTCAACAAAGACGCACGTGATCAGTACGAAATTCGTACCCACAAGCGCATGGTTGATATTGTTCAGCCTACTGACAAAACTGTGGATGCGCTAATGAAGCTTGATTTAGCGGCGGGTGTTGACGTTCAAATTGCTTTGGGTTAATGCAAAACACACCCAACCCATTAATATAAGATATAAAGAGGTCTAAAATGGCGATCGGTTTAGTCGGTAAAAAATGCGGCATGACCCGTGTCTTCACTGAAGCAGGCGCATCTATCCCTGTCACAGTGGTTGAGGTCGATGCAAACCGCATTACTCAAGTAAAAAATACTGATGTAGATGGTTATCAAGCCATCCAAATCACCACAGGTACCCGTCGTGACAGCCGCGTAACGGCCGCACAAAAAGGTCACTTCGCGAAAGCTGGCGTTAAAGCTGGCCGTGGTGTTTGGGAATTTCGTGTCAATGATAGCGAACTTGAAGGTCGTGAGATTGGCGGTGAGATCCTAGCTGACTTGTTCGAGCAAGGTCAGATGGTTGATGTCACAGGACAAAGTAAAGGTAAAGGCTTTCAAGGCGGCGTAAAGCGTCACAACTTTAGCATGCAAGATGCGACTCACGGTAACTCAGTATCTCACCGTGCCCTTGGTTCAACTGGTCAGAACCAGTCTCCAGGTAAAGTCTTCAAAGGCAAAAAGATGCCAGGTCAAATGGGTAACAAGCGCGTTACCGTTCAGGGCCTAGAAGTGATATCAGTGGATGCCGAAAAAGGGTTACTTGTCATCAAGGGTGCTATCCCAGGTGCCACCGGTGGCGATGTCATCGTACGTCCGTCAGTCAAAGCCTAAGCAAGGGGATTAACGTGGATTTAAAAACAGTTACAGGTGCGGCGGTTGAGCTTTCTGATACGGCTTTTGGTCGTGAATTCAACGAAGCATTAGTGCATCAGGTCGTCACTGCATATCTTGCAGGTAGCCGTCAAGGTACACGTGCGCAAAAAACCCGTGCCGAAGTTTCTGGCGGTGGCATCAAGCCATGGCGCCAAAAAGGTACTGGTCGCGCTCGTGCAGGCTCTATTCGTAGCCCAATCTGGCGTTCAGGTGGTCGTGCATTTGCTGCAAAACCACAAGATTGGTCACAGAAAGTAAACCGTAAAATGTATCGCGGCGCGATGCAGTGTATCCTAGCCGAATTGATTCGCCAAGAGCGTTTGATTTTGGTAGAAGAGCTAAGCGTTTCTGAGCCAAAGACCAAAGAGCTGATTGCAAAGTTAAATGAGCTTAATGCACCTCGTGCACTCATCGTCACCAAAGAAGTTGACGAAAATTTATACTTAGCCGCTCGCAACATTCCACACGTCAATGTACTTGGTACAAACGAAGTGGATCCAGTGAGTTTGATCGCATTTGATAAAGTGATCATGTCAGTTGAAGCTGCGAAACAATTTGAGGAAGCACTAGCATGAATAACGCAAGACTTTATCAGGTCTTAAGAGGGCCTGTATTCTCAGAAAAATCTCAAATGCTTGGCGACTCACTTGGTGTGCAGGTATTTAAAGTTGACTCTAACGCTACTAAGCTAGAAGTCAAAAAAGCAGTTGAGATGATGTTCGAAGGTGTTGAAGTTACTAAAGTGAACACTTTGAATGTTAAAGGTAAGACAAAGCGTTTTGGTAAGAGTATCGGCCGTCGTAACGACTATAAAAAAGCCTATGTTACCTTAAAAGCTGGTCAAGATGTACAAATGGCTGATGCTGGTGAAGAAGTTGCAAACGCGACTGATTCTACTAGTGAAACAGCGAACAACGAATAAGGATTACACTCATGCCTATCGTAAAAGCAAAGCCAACATCACCAGGCCGTCGTTTTGTTGAAAAAGTGGTGCATCCACACCTTTACAAAGGTCGTCCTTATGCAGCGCTTGTCGAATCAAAAAGTAAGTCAGGTGGTCGTAACAATAACGGTCGTATAACCACTCGTCACGTTGGTGGTGGTCATAAGCATCATTATCGTGTTATCGATTTTAAACGTACTAAAGACAATATCCCAGCAACGGTCGAGCGTATCGAATACGATCCTAACCGTACTGCTCATATTGCACTACTTAAGTACGCTGATGGCGAACGTCGTTATATTATTGCACCAAAGAAACTAGCTGCTGGCGATACTGTACAGTCAGGCGAAACTTCTCCAATCCGCCCAGGTAACTGCTTACCGCTAAAAAACATCCCATTGGGTACTGTGATTCACAATATCGAGCTTAAAATCGGTAAAGGTGCACAGATTGCTCGCTCTGCGGGTGCTAGCGTTCAGCTACTAGGCCGTGATGGTATCTACGCAATTCTACGTCTACGTTCAGGTGAGACTCGCCGCGTACACGTGAACTGCCGTGCGGTTATCGGTGAAGTATCTAATACTGAAAATAACTTGAAATCACTTGGTAAAGCCGGTGCTTCACGTTGGCGCGGTGTTCGTCCTTCAGTTCGTGGTGTCGCTATGAACCCGGTTGATCACCCACATGGTGGTGGTGAAGGTCGTAACAAAGGTCGCCATCCTACTAGCCCTTGGGGTCAGAAGTCTAAAGGACTTAAAACGCGTCACAATAAGCGTACTGACAGTATGATCATCCGTCGCCGTCGCGCCAAGAAGAAATAAAGGAAGAATTTCATGCCTCGTTCATTGAAAAAAGGTCCATTCATAGACGCGCATTTGTTTGCCAAAGTTGAGAATGCTATTGACACCAACTCTCGCAAGCCAATTAAGACTTGGTCGCGCCGCTCGATGATTCTGCCACAAATGGTTGGCCTAACTTTATCTGTTCACAACGGCCGTACTCACGTACCGGTTATCGTAAGCGAGCAGATGGTTGGTCATAAACTAGGTGAATTTGCCCCGACTCGTACATATCGTGGTCATGGCATTGACAAAAAAGCTAAGAGATAAGGTGCTTACCATGGAAGTAACTGCAAAATTACGCGGTGCCGCCATATCGGCACAAAAAGTTAGACTCGTTGCTGATGAAGTTCGTGGCAAATCGATTGAGCGTGCTTTGGATATCCTAACGTATAGCAACAAAAAAGGCGCTGTGTTTGTTAAGAAATGCCTTAACTCAGCCATCGCCAATGCCGAACACAACAACGGCTTAGATATCGATACTTTAAAAGTATCAACCATCTACGTTGATGAAGGCATCACGCTAAAACGTATCCTACCACGTGCTAAAGGTCGCGCTGATCGTATCAGTAAGCGTACTTGTCACATCACTATAAAGGTAGGAGAATAAGTTATGGGTCAAAAAGTACATCCAATCGGAATTCGTCTTGGTGTTGTAAAAAAGCATAACGCAAACTGGTATGCTAACCCTAAACAATACTCAGAATACCTCATCAACGATATTCAAGTTCGTGAGTATCTGCGCAAAAAGCTAGACAACGCAATGATCAGCAACATCATGATCGAGCGTCCTACTGGCGCGGCTAAGATCACCATCGCTACTGCGCGTCCTGGTATCGTGATCGGTAAAAAAGGCGAAGATATCGAAAGACTTCAAAAAGAATTGACCAAAATCATGGGCGTACCTGCTCAGGTCAACATTGAAGAAATCACATCGCCTGATCTAGATGCACGTTTGGTAGCAGACGGTATCGGTAGCCAGCTTGAGCGCCGTGTTATGTTCCGTCGTGCCATGAAGCGCGCCGTACAAAACAGCATGCGCTCTGGTGCTAAAGGTATTAAGGTTGAGCTGTCTGGCCGTCTTGGCGGTGCTGAGATTGCTCGTACTGAATGGTACCGTGAAGGTCGTGTGCCATTGCATACACTCCGTGCTGATATTGACTATGCGTCAATTCGCGCCGAGACAACTTACGGCACCATCGGTGTTAAAGTTTGGATTTTCCGCGGAGAGATCCTTGACGGTATGAACAGTGTTTACAATCCCGTCAACGAAGAGAAGCCTCGTGCGCCAAAACGCCGTGGTCGTGGAAACCGTCGAAACTCAGACAGAGGTTAAACTATGTTACAGCCAAAACGTACCAAGTTTCGTAAAATGCACAAAGGTCGTAACACAGGTCTTGCTCATCGTGGAAGCACCGTTGCATTCGGACAAATTGGTCTAAAATCACTGACGCGTGGTCGTATGACAGCTCGTCAAATTGAAGCAGCACGTCGTACCATCACTCGTAAAATCAAGCGTGGCGGTAAAATTTGGATTCGTGTGTTCCCAGACAAACCAATCACCAACAAGCCTCTAGAAGTACGTATGGGTAAAGGTAAAGGTCCTGTCGAGTATTGGGTATGCGAAATCAAACCTGGTAAAGTGCTATATGAAATCGAAGGGGTCTCAGAAGAGCTTGCTCGCGAAGCCTTAACGCTTGCTGCGGCAAAACTGCCCTTTAAAACTACCATTGTTAAGCGGACGATAATGTAATGAAGATCAGTGAATTACGTGATAAATCATTAGAAGAACTGACCCAGTTACTTGATGAAAAGCAACTTGATGCTTTCCGTATTCGTATGGCTAAAGCAACTGGTCAGTTGGGTAATACCCATGAAGTACGTGCCAATCGTCGTACGATTGCTCAGCTTCAGACTTTGATTAACGAGAAACAACGAGGCGACTCATGAGCGATAACAATCAAACAGCTACCAATGCTAGCGTATTGACAGGACGAGTTGTCAGCGACAAGATGGACAAATCCATCACAGTTTTGATTGAGCGTCTGGTTCGTCATCCTTTGTATGGCAAACAGCTTCGTCGTTCTACAAAAATCAAAGCCCATGATGAGAATAACGTTTGCCAACAAGGCGACCTTGTCCGCATCAAAGAAACGCGTCCAATCTCAAAAACTAAGTCTTGGACTTTAGTTGATGTGGTTGAAAAAGTAGAAAAAATCTAAGTAAATTGCATTAAAAGCCAGAAGCTGTTAAAATAGCCGCCTTTTTAAGGATGCTGATTGCGCCCGTCGCATATCACTCACATTAAGAGTAAGTCGCGGTTATTTATTAAAAAATGCCGTCTACTCATACTGTGCTAGCGGCAGCAACTGGTTTTTATTGCTCATACGTGTGGAGTAACGCTATGATTCAGGTTGAGTCAATGCTGGAAGTTGCAGACAATAGCGGTGCAAGGCGAGTTCAGTGCATTAAAGTACTGGGTGGTTCTCATCGTCGTTATGCATCAGTTGGCGACATTATTAAAGTAACGGTTAAAGAAGCCATTCCGCGTGGTCGTGTCAAAAAAGGCGACGTGATGAATGCAGTAGTTGTACGTACCAAAAAAGGCGTTCGTCGTCCTGATGGTTCTGTCCTGCGTTTTGATGACAATGCTGCGGTATTGTTGAACCAAAATAAAGCACCGATTGCAACTCGTATTTTTGGACCGGTAACTCGTGAACTACGTGGTGATCAGTTTATGAAAATTGTATCACTAGCACCAGAAGTATTGTGAGGTAATCCATGTCAAAATTACGTAAAGGCGATACAGTTATCGTGATTGCTGGGAAAGACAAAGGCAAGCAAGGTACTGTACAAGCTGTAAAAAATGATCGTATTAAAGTTGAAGGCATTAACATCGTCACCAAGCACCAAAAACCAAATCAGGCGACTGGTACTGAAGGTGGTATCGTTAAGCAAGAAGCTTTTTTGCATATTTCAAATGTCGCAATCTTAAATGCGCAAACCCAAAAAGCAGATCGTATTACTTATCAGTTTGACGAAGACGGCAACAAACAACGCGTCTATCGTTCAAACGGTGAAGTAGTGGCGACTGCGTAAGACACTAAGGGTGTAATGGTAATGGCAAGATTAAAATCTTTATATAACGATAAATTAAAACAGCAAATCAAAGAAGAGCTTGGTTTGGCAAACGTGATGCAGGTGCCTAAAATCACCAAGATCACACTGAATATGGGTGTAGGCGGCGCGTCTCAAGACAAGAAATTGCTTGAAGGTGCTGTGTCTGACATGACCGCAATCGCTGGTCAAAAACCTGTTATCACCAAAGCGCGCAAATCAGTTGCTGGTTTTAAGATTCGTGAAGAATGGCCAATTGGCTGTAAAGTAACGCTACGCGGTGAGCAAATGTACGAATTTTTAGATCGTCTCATTGCCATTGCAATTCCTCGTATTCGTGATTTCCGCGGTTTTTCGCCTAAAGCCTTTGACGGACGTGGCAACTACTCATTGGGTATCAAAGAACAAATCGTATTCCCAGAAGTAGATTTTGACAAGATCGATCGCATCCGCGGTATGGATGTGACCATCACTACGTCAGCAGGTACTGATGAAGAAGGTCGTGCGTTGCTTAAAGCATTCGGCTTCCCATTTAAATAAGGTAAAGACGTTATGGCAAAGAAGAGCATGATTAACCGCGAATTAAAACGCGAAAAAATGGTTGCTAAGTATGCTGAAAAGCGTATCAAGCTAAAACAAACTATCAGTGATATCAACGCATCAGACGAAGAGCGTATGGACGCGATGTTAGAGCTACAAGCACTACCACGCAACGCCTCACCAGTACGTCTACGCAATCGTTGTGCTATCACCGGTCGTCCTCACGGTTACTTCCGCAAGTTTGGCTTATCACGCAATATGCTGCGTGAGCGTGTCATGCAAGGCGATGTGCCTGGTGTTCGTAAAGCAAGCTGGTAAGGAGTAACTACATGAGTATGCAAGATACCGTTGGGGATATGCTAACCCGTATTCGTAACGCACAAATGGCCAATAAAGTATCGGTAGCAATGCCGAGCTCTAAACTACGTAAATCAATCGCTGATTTATTGGTTGCTGAAGGTTATGTGGCGAGCGCAGTTGTGACAGAAGAAGAAAACAACAAAGCGACACTAACTATCGAGTTAAAATATTTCGAAGGCCGCCCTGTCATCGAAACGATCCAACGTTATAGCCGTCCTGGCCTACGCCAGCATCGCGGCAAAGACGCTATCCCTACTGTTAAGCAAGGTATGGGTGTTGCTATCGTATCAACCAGTCAAGGCATCATGAGCGATCGTGCTGCACGCGCTGCTGGTATCGGTGGTGAAATCGTCGCATTCGTTGCCTAATTAGCATTTGTTGCTTAGGTAATCAGACGATAAAGTCTACTTGAACCCATTAAGCCTGTCGTAATTTATAGTGGTACATGACAAGCTTAGAAAACTAAACATCAGGTTTTAATAAAATTGTATGGTGTTTAACGGGGACAATTATGCTAAACTAGCAGGCTTTTTAGCCTGTTAGTTTTTTCGCTAATAAAAGCAAGTTAATTTTTTAAGGAATATTCCTATGTCTCGTGTGGCTAAAGCCCCAGTGACGCTGCCAAACGGCGTAAGCGTTACTTTGAACGATCGGCAGGTCGAAGTTAAAGGCAAGAACGGCACTATGTCTTTACGCCTGCATGAATTGGTCGAGCTGAAACAGGAAGATGATGCTATCATTTTCTCACCTGCAGTCGATTCAAAAGAAGCTATGATGCACACAGGCACCATGCGCGCACTGTTAAACAACTATGTAACAGGCGTGAGCGAAGGCTTTGAAAAACGTCTTCAGCTAATTGGTGTTGGTTATCGCGCGCAAGCTACTGGCAACAAAGTAACCCTAAACG
Source organism: Psychrobacter halodurans (assembly GCF_017498075.1). Taxonomy (NCBI): domain Bacteria; kingdom Pseudomonadati; phylum Pseudomonadota; class Gammaproteobacteria; order Moraxellales; family Moraxellaceae; genus Psychrobacter; species Psychrobacter halodurans. The sequence goes on along the minus strand of NZ_JAGBKN010000006.1, from coordinate 52,193 downwards.
TTGGTTACTCACATCCAGTAGAGTATACGCTACCTGAAGGTGTGTCAGCTGAAACCCCAACGCAAACTGAAATCGTTTTGAAATCAAACGATAAGCAGCAGCTTGGTCAAGCAGCGGCTAATATCCGTGGTTTCCGCCCACCTGAGCCTTATAAAGGTAAAGGTATTCGTTATAGTGACGAGCATGTGATTCGCAAAGAAGCTAAGAAAAAATAAGGTGAGTTGAAATGTTTGATAAAAAAGCAGCTCGTCTACGTCGAGCAAAGAAAACCCGTGCGCATATCCGTCATCTAGGCGTTCATCGCTTAACGGTTAACCGTACACCAAGACATATTTATGCCCAGATTATCTCTCCAAACGGTGGTGAAGTGATTGCTCAGGCATCTACCTTAGACAGCAGCTTACGCTCTGGCTCAACTGGTAATGTTGATGCAGCAACGTCTGTAGGCCAAATGATCGCAGAACGCGCAAAAGCAGCTGGCATTACGAAAGTTGCCTTTGACCGTAGTGGTTTTAAATATCATGGTCGAGTAAAAGCTTTGGCTGAAGCTGCTCGCGAAAACGGATTGGAGTTTTAATCATGGCTAGAAATGATAAAAATGATAAAAATGAACAGACTGACGGTCTAGTAGAACGCTTAGTTACCGTTGATCGTGTTGCAAAAGTAGTTAAAGGTGGTCGTATTTTCTCATTCACCGCCTTGACGGTAGTGGGTGATGGTAATGGCCGTGTTGGTTTTGGCCGTGGTAAAGCACGTGAAGTGCCAGCTGCTATCCAAAAAGCACTAGAAGCTGCTAAGCGCAACATGATTACTGTTGAGCTAAATGATGCAACTTTGTATCATCCGATCAAAGCACGTCATGGTGCTAGTAAAGTCTTTATGCAGCCTGCATCTGAAGGTACTGGCGTAATCGCCGGTGGCGCAATGCGTGCGGTATTAGAAGTTGCTGGTGTCAAAGATGTTTTGACTAAATGTTATGGTTCTACCAACACTGCTAACGTTGTTCGTGCAACGTTTAACGGTTTACGTGATATGTCAACTCCAGAAAAGATGGCAGCAAAGCGTGGTAAATCTGTAGACGAAATCTTGGGTTAACTTAGACTAGGTGAGTTACGATGAAAAAAATGAAAGTCACTCAATTTAAATCGGGTGCCCATCGCCTAAAGAGCCACAAAGCGAGCTTGAAAGGATTGGGTTTACGCCGTATTGGTCATAGTGTGGTCGTTGAAGATACTCCTTCAACCCGTGGTATGGTTAATCGCGTCAACTACATGGTAAAAGTGGAGGAAGCGTAATGGGTCTTAGATTAAATGAATTATCACCAGGTGTTGGCGCAAAGAAAACAGCCCAACGTCGTGGTCGTGGTATCGGTTCAGGTCTTGGTAAGACTGGTGGCCGTGGTGTAAAAGGCCAAAAGTCTCGTTCAGGTTCTAGCATTCGCTCAGGATTTGAAGGTGGTCAAATGCCTTTATATCGTCGTCTACCAAAATTCGGTTTTACCAGTAAAATGGCAATGACAACTGCAGAAGTTCGTCTGTCTGAGCTGAACAAAATTGAAGGCGATGTGGTTAGCATTGAAACACTAAAAGCAGCCAACCTTATCCGTCACGATATGAAACGTGCTCGCGTTATGCTATCAGGCGAAGTTACTAAAGCTTATACCTTCAAAGGTATCAAAGTAACAAAAGGCGCCAAGCTTGCAATCGAAGCTGCTGGTGGTAGCATCGAGGAGTAGTAACGTGTCAAAACAATCAATGACCTCAAGTGGTATACCGCTCAATCCATTTGCCTTCATACGCAAGTATGATGAGCTATGGACGCGTTTATTATTCTTAATCGGCGCATTGATTGTTTATCGTTTAGGGTCGCATATTCCAGTACCGGGTATCAATCCGGTCAACTTGGCTGATCTGTTTTCGCGCAACGAAAATACCATTTTGAGCATGTTCAATATGTTTTCAGGTGGTGCGCTAGAGCGTATGTCGATCATGGCACTTGGCATCATGCCATATATTTCAGCATCGATTATTGTACAGATGATGTCTGCGGTATTGCCATCGCTTGAAGCCCTCAAAAAAGAAGGTGAAGCAGGACGACGCAAGCTAAACAAGTATACCCGTCAAGGAACGCTTGCTTTGGCTCTAGTACAGTCATTAGGAATGTGTGCTGGCTTAATCAGCCAAAATCTTACTTTATCTACCGGCCTGACCTTTTATATTCCAGCGGTTACTTCGCTGGTAGCAGGTGCTATGTTCTTGATGTGGCTTGGTGAGCAGATTACAGAGCGCGGTGTCGGTAACGGTATCTCAATGCTGATTTTTGCCAGTATTGTAGCCGGTACGCCAGGTATGATTTCGCAGTCTATTGAGCAGGTCAATCAAGGTCAGATGAATTTGATTGTACTGTTTATTTTTGTGTTACTAGGCATCGCGGTGACCGCTGGTATCGTTTATATTGAACGTGCCCAGCGCCGTGTCCCTGTCAATTATGCACAGAAACAGCAGCAAGGGCGCAAGATTTATGCTCAGCAGCAGTCACATTTGCCGCTGAAATTAAACATGGCAGGGGTTATTCCCGCCATTTTTGCCAGCTCTTTATTGTTGTTTCCAGCCAGTTTAGGGCAGTGGGTCGGCCAATCAACAGATCCTACTTTTACACAAAAAATATTACAAAATATGGCATTGGTACTGTCGCCAGGACAACCGCTATATTTAGTACTGTTTGGCGCAATGATTATTTTCTTCTGTTATTTTTATACGGCATTGGTCTTTAGCCCGCGTGAAGTAGCAGAAAACCTTAAACGTAGTGGAGCGTATATCCCAGGTATTCGCCCCGGACAACAAACTCAGCGTTACCTCGATCATGTATTAAACCGACTGACCTTTATTGGCGCGATGTATATGACGGTTATTTGTTTAATGCCAATGGTCGTCCAGTCATCGTTTGGTGTACCTTTCCAGCTTGGTGGTACGTCTTTGCTGATTATGGTGGTTGTGGTAATGGACTTCATCTCGCAAATTCAAGCGCACTTGATGACCCATCAATATCATGATCAGACGTTAATTCAATCGCCCACTCAACCTTAAATGAGCGGTACGATATCTCAAAGGAGCATGCTATGAAAGTTCAAGCATCAGTTAAAAAGATTTGTGGTAGCTGTAAAGTTGTGCGCCGTAAAGGCCGTGTACATGTTATTTGTACAGCAGAACCTCGCCACAAGCAACGTCAAGGTTAATATCTAGTAGCAACAAACCTTCGGTTTTGTTACTATAGCAATTAATACTTGAAAAATAACGGCGGATGCGATATCATCCGCCACTTGCCGTAGTTTATGCAAAACTTTTATAATACTGTCGATGAATGGGCTTATTGATGAGTCAAAGCAGCGATAGTCATTATAAAAGCTTTCGTATTGACAGCAACAAATCTGAAAAATACAGCCTTATTGATAAATAACGCTTATTTTTCTTTAATGGAGAGAAATCAATGGCTCGTATTGCCGGCGTAAACATTCCGGATAATAAGCATGCTGTTATTTCACTAACTTACATCTTTGGTGTAGGCCGTACCACTGCTCAGAAAATTTTAGACGCAGTTGGCATCGCTCCTACTACTAAAGTCAGTCAGTTAGATGATACACAGTTAGATGCTATCCGTGCACAAGTTGCAGAATACATGACTGAAGGTGATCTTCGTCGTGAAGTGTCTATGAATATCAAGCGTTTGGTTGATCTAGGCTGTTACCGTGGCATCCGCCATCGCCGTAACCTGCCTGTTCGTGGTCAAAACACCAAAAACAACGCTCGTACTCGCAAGGGTCCGACACGCCCTCTCAAAAGATAATTAACTTAGGAAGCTAAAAGATGGCTAAAGACACTCGTAGTCGCAAAAAAGTGACTCGTCGTTCAGTATCGGAGGGCGTTGCCCATATCCATGCGTCTTTTAATAACACCATTGTTACGATTACCGATCGTCAAGGTAATGCACTGGCTTGGGCCACTTCAGGTGGACAAGGCTTCCGTGGTTCACGTAAATCTACACCATTTGCAGCCCAGGTTGCAGCTGAAGTTGCTGGTAAAGCCGCTCAAGAGTATGGTGTTAAGAATATCGATGTTTTGGTCAAAGGACCAGGACCGGGTCGTGAGTCTGCGGTAAGAGCACTAGGTGCATTGGGTTATAAAGTAAACAGCATTTCTGATGTAACCCCAATCCCACACAATGGTTGCCGTGCGCCGAAAAAGCGCCGCGTCTAATATTAAAGACGAAGCTTTTTATCATAAGAGCTTATAGGAGACATAACAATGGCCCGTTATATTGGACCAAAACTCAAATTATCACGTCGTGAAGGCACAGACTTAGGCCTTAAGTCTGGTGTTAAGCCATATGACGTAAAAACAAAGAAAGCTGCTCGTCCACCTGGTCAACATGGTGTGAGCCGTAACAAAAGCTCAGAGTACTCTTTGCAGTTACGTGAAAAACAAAAAGTTAAGCGTATCTACGGTGTACTAGAGCGTCAGTTTGCGAACTACTATAAAGAAGCTGCTCGTAAGCGTGGTGCTACTGGTGAAAACCTACTAGCAATGCTTGAGAGCCGTTTAGACAACGTAGTATATCGCATGGGCTTTGGCTCAACTCGCGCCGAAGCACGTCAGCTAGTCAGCCATCGTGCTGTTATGGTAAAAAAAGCTGGCCGTGATGAGTTTGTTCGTGTGAACATTCCATCAATTCAGTTGCAAGATGGTGATGTCATCGCTATCCAAGAGAAGTCTCGCGAACAGCTACGTATCAAAAACGCTATCGAACTAGCGACTCAGCGTGGCATTCCAGAATGGCTAGATGTTGATCACAGCAAACTACAAGGCACGTTTAAACAAGCGCCTGATCGTATTGATCTACCTGCTGAAATCAACGAAAGCTTGATCGTTGAGCTATACTCTAAGTAAATGACGTACCGCTCAATGTCATAATCATGGCGTTGAGCAATGAACGTTAATTAAACCAGTTTAATAAATCGAGGTGACATCATGATGCTAAATGCAACTGAGTTTCTAACGCCGAACGCCATTAATGTGGATACGGTGAATGAAACGATTGCGAAAGTCACGCTCGAACCGTTAGAACGCGGCTTTGGGCATACCCTCGGGAATGCTCTGCGTCGCATCTTGTTATCTTCATTACCTGGTGCTGCAGTCATTGAAGCTGAGATTGATGGTGTTGACCATGAGTACTCAACGCTTGAAGGACTACAAGAAGACGTACTTGACTTGCTTTTGAACCTAAAAGGCTTGGCGATTACCCTTCATGACCAAAATGAAGTATTTTTGACCTTGGATAAACAAGGTCCAGGCACTATTACTGCTGCAGACATCACGCTACCGCATAATGTAGATATCATCAATCCAGATTTGGTGTTGGGTACATTAAGTGACCGTGGTCATCTTAAGATGCGTTTGCGCGTAGTAATGGGTCGTGGATATGAGCCAGCAAACCAGCGCCGTGAAGATGGTGACACTAAAGCAATCGGACGTTTAAAGCTTGATGCAAGCTTTAGTCCTGTGCTACGTGTTGCTTATCAGGTTGAGAACGCTCGCGTAGAGCAGCGTACTGATCTTGATCGTCTTATCGTTGAGCTTGAAACTAATGGCACTATAGATCCAGAAGAAGCAATTCGTAAAGCAGCCACTATTTTACAACAACAGATTTCTATCTTTGTTGACCTAGAAGCTGAAGAAGCGCCTGAGCCTGTGAAAGAAAAAGAAGAGGTCGATCCGGTGCTATTACGCCCTGTGGACGATCTTGAACTAACGGTTCGCTCAGCCAACTGCTTGAAAGCTGAAAACATTTACTATATCGGTGATTTGGTACAGCGTTCAGAGACTGAACTACTAAAAACCCCAAATCTTGGTAAGAAATCATTGACCGAAATCAAAGACGTACTAGCGTCTAAAGATTTAGAGCTCGGTATGCGCCTAGACAACTGGCCGCCAGCTGACCTTCGTGTCGATGATCGCTTTTCTTATCGTAGCCGTTAAACTTTAAGGATTTTTGACTATGCGCCATCGTAAGAGTGGAGTCAAGCTGGGTCGTACCGGCAGTCATCGTAAGGCAATGTTTCAGAACATGACCAACTCATTGTTTGAGCATGAACTGATCAAAACTACTTTGCCAAAAGCTAAAGAATTGCGCCGCGTTGCTGAGCCATTGATCACTTTGGCTAAAGAAGACAGCGTTGCTAATCGCCGTTTGGCATTTAGCCGTATGCGTAGCAAAGCTATGGTCGGTAAACTATTTGGCACGTTAGGTCCTCGTTACCAAACGCGTCCAGGTGGTTATCTACGTATCGTAAAATGTGGTCATCGTGACGGTGACAACGCGCCAATGGCTTATGTAGAATTGGTTGATCGCGATTAATTTTGCATTGACGATATAATTTATAAGAAAGGCTCCAATTGAATTGGAGCCTTTTTTTATGTTTCGAGTTTGTCGCTAATTACAATAATAATGAATCAACATCGGCTGCACCTTGTCTGATGATTTCAGGCACCCCACCGGTCATATCTACAATGGTCGTCAGCTTGGTGGTCTTGATACCAGCATTGATCAAACCATCAATTTGATTGCTTAATAACTCTTCGATTTCAAAAGGATCATCAAGGATGTCGTCACGCTCAGGCAGTATCAATGAGCTGGTCAAAATTGGTTCATCCATGGCTTCTAATAATGCTTGAGCGATAGGATTGCTTGGTACACGGATACCAATGGTTTTTTTCTTAGGATGCGCCAACTTTTTAGGGACATCTTTTGTCGCATTTAGGATAAAAGTAATCGGGGCTGGGGTATGCGCTTTTAGTTGTTTATACTGAGCATTGTCTACGGTCGCATAGGTGGCAATCTCGCTTAAATCGCGACAAAGTAAAGTAAATTGGTGTTTATCATCCAGTGCGCGGATTTGCTTAAGTTTGTCTAAGGCCTCTTTTGCGCCCAAACGGCACCCAAAAGCGTAGCTGGTATCGGTAGGGTAGATGATTAGTTGATCTTTGCGCAGCAGTTCGGCTGCTTGAGCGATCAGACGAGGCTGCGGATTGTCGGGATGAATATAAAAAACTTGCATAATCGTTCCTTATTTTATAATTATAACAGTATCGATGAGCAGTACTACGTCGCCTTATTGTGAGTGATACTATGGATCAATGACTGCTGACGTAAGTATGTGATATAGGGGGATAAAGACAAGTGCAGAGCAATCCTTATGCCTATTAATACTTGTATCAAACCCATACCTTATAAAGGCGCTTTACTGGTTTAGTATAGCGCAAGGTAAATATAAGTTTAGTGGTAGGGCGTTACGATGCGTAGAAAATCGTTAACGGTTTATTTTAAGATGAATTATAAATTAATTGCACACGCACAAAAAAGTATGCAATAAGGTTTTAGCATCGCGGGGCAGGGTATGAGGGCGGGCGATATAGTCCTCAGCTTGCTGATATACGTCGAGTGCAAAGGTGCTACTGCTGGTATCGAAGTCCGCAAACAAGTTGTCTTGTGACACTCGAAACACACGCCTGCATGCTAAGGTGAATAAACACTCTAGGGCTTGCGGTTTGATCTCTACGCGCTCAAACGCTTGCTGCTGCGCTTCACTACGGCCATCTGGGGCATACCAGTAGCCAAAGTCTGCCAACTGCCGCCGTGCCTTACCAGCGATGCACCAATGGCTGATTTCGTGCAGGGCGCTGGCAAAGAACCCATGCGCGAACTCAATTCTCGCTGGTAGAGTGTCTGTTGCAGGGAGGTATTCTGGCTCACCCTGACCACGAACCAATACAACCTTTTGATGCGCAAACACTGTATTAAACAAGTCAATCAGCCAATCAGTTGCCGCTTGTTCACTATCTACTACGGAAGGCTGCTGGCCACCGTCTACCTTTGTAGTAGATATTTTTTGCCAGCCCTCTTGCCAGATTGATAGGTGCGAGTTTGTCATGATTGATGATAGCGCATTATCTGGGTGGCTAGAGGCTATTAAGCGGCTCAGACGCTGACGTAATATCGGCGCATGAATACGGGGCTGGAGGGTAGAAAAATCTATCGGATGGGTAAAACAAGTCATAGGTCGGGTACAGCGTAAATAGAGAATAAAGACAAAAGACCTTGTGAGCGAAGGCCAAGCGGCAGAGTGAAGCGGCAATGCGGTAAAATATAGCCGGTATCAAAAAATAGTAACATACTAGCGCTGGCACCCCTCGGTGCTTTCCGTTAGTATGGCAGGCAATATTATACACCGTTTTGATGAATGAGGCCGCGCATGTCAAACACTTTAGAAAATAAGCCGTCAGCAAATAACACTGACCATAAAAAAGCGCCCGTATCAAGCGTTATGCCTGAAAATATCTCGTTAGATAAATGGGCCGACAGTGGGTTTGAGTGGGCAGGAGAGGTGGAACCACGCAGTTTTGAGCGTTTGGCTGCCATATTGACCACAGAGCATGAGCAACAAACAATACAGCTAAATACTCAATTATACCGTCATAATAATGTGCTGCATCTCGCCTTTACCTTGGCGGGCGATATCTGGCTCACCTGTCAGCGCTGTTTGCAGCCAATTGCCATTGATTTGTCTGATGATTATGACATCGCGTTATTGGATGATGACAGCCAAATAAGCTTGGTCGATGAAGAGCAGGATTATTTATTACTTGATGAAATCATTCCTGAGCAATCGCCAGAAAACTTGCTGCCATTAAAAAAGCTGGTAGAAGATGAGATATTGCTCAAAACACCCATGGCCCCTAAGCACGATGATTGTGAAATGAGTGTTGAGCAGTTTGGTGAGATTCCAGAGGAAGAAGAAAACGAAAATCCTTTTGCAGCATTGGCATCGCTCAAAGGCAAACTATAATCGCGGTGGCAAATGAGCCTATGACAGATTATGATGCCTTTTATCTGCTTTCTGTCAAAGAGTGAAAGGCAGGGCTTTATTAATCCATCAAACATGCGTATAATGTCCGGTTTATTGCATTCTAGCAACAAGTTGCTTGCTGATAGAAGCTGACTGGGCAAATTTTCTATCGATTTTAGACGTAGTCAGCACTTTATGTAGGTGGCAATCTATTTAACCAATGATGCTTAAGACTTAGGTTGTTGTGATTCTATAGCCTCTGTCAGTATCGACTAAAGCTGAATTTTAAGCTTATCCCTTTAAGTATAGGAGCTATATCATGGCTGTTCAAAAAAGTCGTAAAAGCCGTTCTCGTCGTGACATGCGCCGTTCACACCATCGTATGGAAGTGGCTGAGCTAAGCGTAGATGCTACCACTGGTGAAAAACATCGTCGTCACCACATGACTAAAGATGGTTTCTACCGTGGCCGTCAGTTATTTAAGGTCAGTCAAGACGCTTAAGTCGTTGGTTTTATAATGGTCAATACAAAATAATGATAGTACAGGTGACTATCATTATTTTTGTGTCGCTGTTATGAAGCAATTCGCTTTAAGCCAAAAAAAGCCAAGTTATTTCGCTATCATAAATTATGTGGCTGGATAACTTGGCTTTTTGCTATCGTTTTTTTAGACTTTTTGTCTAAAAAGCGTATGATGTTACTCTCTTTTGTAGACAAACACCGATGCAGCTACCATCCATTAAGTCAGGGTTTTGCTCACCTTTGCCGCACCACCTACTATGATAATAGCGTGTGTCAGTGTATAGTTTACGAATGTTCCGTTTTTTAGACCAAACGTCAAATCAACGGCTTTATACAGTATTTAATAATATAATAACCCCCATTGATTTAGGGATATTTCCAATTAAATAAGGAATATTGGTTATGGCCTCTGTACCCGATATGGTAAAAAAGCAGCCGACTCGTATGGCGGTGATTTTTCCTGGACAAGGATCGCAAGTAGTCGGGATGACTAGCGAGCTTGCTGACCTCTACCCAGAGATTCGCGAAACCTTTACCGAAGCCAGCGACGCGCTTGGCGAGGACTTATGGGCAATCTGTCAAGACGAAGAAAAGCTCAATCAAACCCAATATACGCAGCCTGCGCTACTGACAGCAAGTATGGCAATTTGGCGTATCTTACAACAAAAAATCACTACGGCGCCTTGCTACCTAGCGGGTCACTCGTTAGGTGAGTACAGCGCCCTTTGCGCCGCTGAAGTGATCTCACTTGCCGATGCTGTCACCTTGGTGCATAAACGCGGCCAGTTGATGCAAGAGGCTGTGGTCGGTGTGGATACCGCTATGGCAGCTGTGTTGGGGTTAGAGGATCACCGAGTCGAAAACCTCTGTGAGCAAGCGACCGAGCATGTCGATGATGCCATCGTGGGCGCTGCTAACTTTAACAGTCCAGGGCAAGTGGTCATTTCGGGCAACGCAGCTGGCGTGAATGCCGTTATCGATAAAGTACAAAATACGGGCAAAAAATCCATACCTTTGAAGGTCAGTGTACCGTCTCACTGCGCATTGATGGCGCCTGCAAGTGACGCCCTAGCCGAGATATTGGCAGGTATCAAGTTTGATCAAGCCACCATTCCTGTGATCCAAAACCGCCATGCGCGCGTTGAAACCAGTGCCGCTGGCATCAAACAAGCACTGACTGAGCAACTAAGCCAACCGGTCTTGTGGTCACAGACCATGCAAGAGCTGGCTGATAAACAAATTAATGTATTAATCGAATGCGGCAGTGGCAACGTACTCAGCAACTTGGCCAAGCGCCAAGCACAGCCGATTACCAGCTATCCTACAGATAAGCCTGCCCGTCTAGATAAGTTAATGGAGGTGTTATCATGAGCCGCACAATTACCCTAGTCACTGGTGCCAGTCGCGGTATCGGTAAAGCTGTCGCCAAGCGGTTTGCAAAAGAAGGACACTTTGTGATTGGCACGGCGACCACCGAAAAGGGCGCTGAGCTGATTGATGAGTATCTACACGATACCGGCGGTATCGGCCGCGTATTAGACGTCCGTGATACTGCGCAAATCGAAAAGTTATTTGAAGAGATTGAAAGCGTCTACGGTGCTGTACAAGTATTGGTCAACAATGCCGGTATCACCCAAGACGGGTTGCTAATGCGTATGAAAGACGAGGATTGGGAAAACGTCGTCGATACCAACTTAACCTCAGTCTATCGTATGAGCAAACGTGCGGTACGCGGCATGATGAAAGCACGCCGAGGACGCATCATCAACATCACCTCTGTGGTGGCGCAGATGGGTAATGCAGGTCAGTCCAACTATGCTGCTACCAAAGCGGGTGTCGAAGGCTTTAGTCGGACGCTGGCGCGCGAGATCGGCTCAAGACAGGTGACCATCAACTGCGTCGCACCAGGTCTGATCGAAACGGACATGACGGACGAGTTAGACGAGCGCTTGCTAAACTCGATGCTCGACGCTGTCCCTATCAGCCGTTTGGGTCAGCCAGAAGATATCGCTGCTGCTGTACACTTCCTAGCCAGCGATGAGGCCAGCTATATAACTGGCGCAGTCATTCCAGTCAATGGCGGGATGTATATGTAAAGTGACGCACAAGTGTTACATAGAAATAATAAAAAACTGTGTGAACGAGTGTAAACTATAATAAAGGGTGTTATAATGACGGACACTTTTATGTCAAAGCACTGTATCATGACAGGACTTTAGTAGACATTAGACAGACTGTATCAGATGTCATAGAGTACTCAGACAGCGATGTCGCTGATCTGGCAAATCCCATTTTATATACCATGCTATAGAGTGTAGACCGCACGCTATAGCAGTTTATTAAAAATAATAGATGATAAAGGAGCAATCTACATGAGCAACGATACCGAGCTAAGAGTTAAATCAGCTGTGGCTGAGCAATTGGGTATGAACGTTGAAGACATCAACAACGACGCCTCATTCATGGAAGATCTAGGTGCAGATTCACTAGATTTGGTTGAGTTGGTAATGTCATTTGAAAGTGATTTTGGTATCACTATTCCTGACGAAGACTCTGCAGAGTTGACCACGGTTCAAAAAGCAATCGATTACGTACAAGCCCAGCTATAATGCTGTAGTCATCGTCATCTGAATGGCTCAGCCAGTTTAAAAAGCCGCTTGCCTTATGGGTTGGCGGTTTTTTTTGTGCTTGTCTTATTTTATATATGGACCTGAATGGTACATTTGAATGTTTAACAATCTCAAAGTATTAACATATACTTTATGAAATTAACATTACTCAACATACTCTTACTATTTAAATGAAGCGTTTTTGTTATACTCAAAATGTCGACGTGATGCAGAAATCGTTGTATATGGATTGGTGCTGTGTATAGACTAATCGCATATGAAGTCATTGCGCTAACGTTTATATACGATGAATATTACTGACATCACTGATAGTGAGACATTATCTACAACAATAACGACGCATAATAAATAACAATATCTCAAGGAGTAGTTAGATGGGTATTTTTAGTTTTGCAAAAGACATCGGCGAAAAAATCTTTAATCGTGATGATGCCAAACATGACGCCAAATCAGAGACCAAAGCAGATGCCAACACCCCAGTACAGAGCACTGAGCCTTCTGCCCAATCAGTAGCCAATATTTTGCTTCGCCGTATTCAGCAGCAAAATCTGAATATCAGCAATCTAAAGATCAAATACAATGGTACGACAGATACTGCAGAAATCAGCGGTAATGCCAAGACACAAGCAGACCGCGAAAAAGCCATTATCGCTATCGGTAACGTGCAAAATGTAGCAAAAGTCATCGATAATATTGATATCGAAGAAGATGCTCCAGAATCGACCATGTATACGGTAAAATCTGGCGATAGCTTATCGAAAATTGCCAAAGAGGTGTATGGCTCATCTGGGGATTACATGAAGATTTTTGAGGCCAATAAGCCCATGTTATCTGACCCAGACAAAATTTACCCAGGCCAAGTCTTACGTATTCCAAAACCTTAACGTGATAGCTTAATACAATAGATAAATAAGCCGGAAAGTACTGTATTAAAAAGATTGCTCACCCAATAAACAGCGTCTCTTACATAAGAGGCGCTTTTTATTGGGTAAGAGGTTGTTGACATCACTGGTTAAAGCTATTTGACTAAGCAGCGACTCATCATAAGAAGCGAATAACCATAAGCAGCTGTGATAAGACAGGATATTAAGCATCAATACCGCTGAGCTTTCGTTGTTGTTCAGCGATTGCCCAATGTATATGCTCGTCTAGCATGGCGTTATGGGTCTGCAGCTTAGCCTGCAACTGGGTAATAACTTCTTGACTGCCGTTGGCATTGCCAAGTGCAATCGCGATATTGCGTAAAAAATTAACGTAGCCTGTGCGTCTAAGCGGACTGCCTTGAGTTTTTTGCATAAAGTCTGCTTCTTGCCATTGCCACAGCTCAAGCAAACTGCTGTTGTCAAGACTGTGCCGCGGTGCAAAGTCTTCGACAGTTGTGATATTGGCATAACGGTTCCACGGACAGATGAGCTGGCAATCATCACAGCCAAAGACGCGATTGCCAATGGCGCGGCGATATTTTTCATCGATAATACCATCATGTTCGATAGTCAAATAAGAGATACAAGCAGAGGCGTTTAGCTCATAAGGCGCGACAATGGCCTGAGTGGGGCAGACATCAATACAAGCGCTACAACTGCCGCAATGCGACTTGACAGGAGCGTCGTCTGGTAGCTCGAGACTGATGAACAGCTCTCCTAGTACAAAAAAAGAGCCTGCTTGTTTGTTGAGTAGCAAAGTATGTTTGCCTGTCCAGCCAAGACCAGCGGCATCTGCGATTGGCCGCTCAAAGATGGGGGCTGAGTCACTAAATGGCCGAAAAACAAACTCTTGCGCCGAGCCGATATCCAAATGTTGCCACTCAGGAAGCATGGCTTCGATTTGTAATGCCAATTGCTTTAGGCGACTGCGCATGGTTTTATGATAGTCGCGCCCTCGCGCGTAACGCGCTATGATGCCTTGATTGGGAAAATCGTTATCAGCGACCGTCCGCGGCGTAGGCGTCTGCGTCAAATAATCCATGCGCACACTGATGATGGTTTTAGCACCTTCTACCAGTTTGTCGGGGTGAGCGCGCAGATGGTGATTGTTGTGCATAAACTGCAGCTGTCCTTCATAGCCTTTTGCCAGCCATTGCTGTAGCTGCGTCATTTGCTGAGCAAATAACGGATGATGTACGGAGAGAAAACCACAGTCCCCAAACCCCAACGCCTGTGCTTGAGACTTAATCCACCGCTTGACATCCTCGGCACTTGTGAATGGTGAGTCATTTTTGACGTCGATTTTCTTGCTGGGTACCTGCGATAGGTGAGCAGGCGGCGCAGCCGCTGTCTGGCCGTTAGAGGTGTCAGGTAAGTCGGGTTTTGAGAGAGTAGACATAAAGAATAATAAAAATCAAAGAAGTACCGCTATGATAAGGCAGTGAGTATGGAGTGCAAGCATAAAAATGAATAAAGGAGCAAATATGAAACCGGATTGTCATTTAGCAGCATTAGCGTCAATAACGCCTAATGAGGCCACGGCACTGTATAACAGTGAGCAGGTTTATGCCATGGAGCAGGCTTGGTTTGCACAAGGGCACGATAGCTTTGGGCTTATGCAGCAAGCAGCGTGGCAGATGGCGCAGTATATACAAAAGGCAAATGAACAAAAATGTGCGAGGCCGAGCGCTTCTATCAACGGTACACCTGCCCGTCGTCATAGGTATCAGCAGCGGGCCAGTATTTGGGTAGGTAAGGGCAATAATGGCGGTGATGGCTGGCTCATTGCGCATTATCTACGGCGTATGGGCTGGCAGGTACAGGTCGTGACAGTTGGTTTTAGTAAAGACGATCTTGAGACAGATAACTCCATAATAAAGGATACTGATATAAATAGTGCGACATCTATCTCTGATGCCGAAAGAGCGAAACAAATAGCATTGTCAAAGGGGTGTCGTTATCAGCGCTTTGAAGAGATGTGCGCTGAGTGGAACGCTAGCCCTAATATCGATGCTGATGCTGATGCGAGTACATGGCAAGCGAGTGGTTGTGCAGCGGATGCTGATGTCTATATCGATGCAATCTTTGGTATTGGGTTGGACCGTGCGCCAGCAGGCATCTACCAGAGCGCTATTTATCGGTTTAACCAATTGGCCAAATGCTATAAGCCGTTTGTGATTTCGGTGGACATTCCTAGTGGTTTGGTCGCGGCGACAGGTGAGGTGTTTGCTGGTGCCGCGATACAGGCAGATATGACTCTGTGCTTGGTGGCGCGTAAGTTTGGTCTGCATACCAAAGACGGTATGGATTATAGTGGCCAAGTCGTCGACATCGCGCTGATACCTTATGCGCTGGGGGATAACGCTCTTAAACCCATAGCAAAGCTGGTCACAAGTGCGTACGCTCTAACCCCTCGCCAACAAAACAGCTATAAAGGTAGCTATGGCCATGTGCTCATCATCGGTGGCAACCGTGTGGATGGCTCGCAAGGGATGGGCGGTGCGGCGATACTATCAGCTTCTAGTGCCATGGCAACGGGAGCAGGTAAGATCACTGTGGCATGTCATGAGGCTTTTCATGCAGCCTTGCTGACCTCACTGCCTGATGCCATGACGATAAACCTACATGATGCTGATGGGGTAAGGCAATTGCTTAAGGGAGCCAGCGTCATCGCTATCGGTATGGGCTTGGGACGTGATGATAAGGCCAAAAAATTATTTGTCTGCTATCTAAAAGCTGCCATTACAGAAAAAAAACCAATCGTCATCGACGCTGATGGCCTGTATCATCTGGCGGATTTGCATAAGGAGCATCACCCGCTTATCGCCGCCTTGCAGCAGCATAGCGCCCATCACTCAGTCTGCCTGACACCGCACAGTGGTGAAGCCGCAAAGCTATTAGATATTAAGGTCAGTCAAGTAGAGAGCGACAGATTGGCTGCTATTAGACAGTGTGCGACAGATTATGGTGGTGATTGGGTATTAAAGGGTGCAGGATCGTTGGTGCTAGAGCAAAGAGGGCAGCAGGCACAGATTTATGTCTGTGCGACAGGCAATGCAGGCATGGCGACAGCAGGCATGGGCGATGTCTTATCTGGTCTGATCGCTGGACTGCTGGCGCAAAAGGACTTGATAAGAGAGTCGCGCGGTCTACAGCAAGCAGTGCTTCTACACGGTATGGCAGGCGATATGTTGATCAACCAAACCAATAAAACGGCATTATTGATTGGTCAAAGAGGCCTACAGGCGCAAGATATGCCGGCGGCCATTCGTCATATCATGCAGGAACTTACCGTCAGTGATAATAGCTGGTAGTAAGACCAACAGGAAGACCGATAACGCTATAGGTAGGGTGTGCCCTCAATTGAGTCATAGTCATCCAAATAGGCGAGAGTTGAAAACACGTCCCAATCCACTGGCATAAGCGGCAAACCGCAATGCCCAGAGCGGCAGTTTACAAGGCTGCAGAGTTACCACAATATTGATCGATGGCTTGCTGCACCCGCTCACGTTTTAGCTCAATCTCTCGGCCATCCAAATATTGACGTTTGCCATTGGCATCCATTTCATAGATACGGCCACCGACATTGAGGTTGGTCAAGTTATTACGTAATGACTGACAACGCTGTGCATTGGCTTGTGCCTCTTGCTCTTTGATACGAGCCTCTAGCTGTGCCACGCGTTGCTGCTCGGCGGTCTGAGCATTGCTACTTTGACTGGCATCTGTTTTTCCCGCCATTTCTCCTGCGTTGTTTTGTCGTCCATCGCTGCGAAACTCAATCAACTCGACATTTTTGCCATTTTGCGGTGCATGTTGGCTATATTTCACCTCGCCATGCGCGCCGATAGACTTATACACTTGAATAGCATGACTGGCGCTCATCGACAGCATTAGCATACCTGCCATACTCGCACTGACAAGGAGTTTGGCAGCAGTATATTGTGAAAACGCATATGCCATAGCAGAGTTCCTCTTAAGCGGCAAAATAAAAATATCGATATAAATATAACACTTTAGTATTGGGATGGTACTAAAAATGTACCGAGGTTTGATTCTATCAAATAATTCTTATCAATGTATATTATTTAATAACCAATAGTTAGGGATAGGGGATATAAGTTTTTCTTGACAATAGCTGATAAACCATCGAATATAAGGACAGTTGATTGGTCAGTGAGCGGCTTTTATGATATTGCCGTGGCACTTGAGGACAAGGACCACAGGTTACTTATCGGTAGCTTGCAGGTTTTGTTTTCTTTGTGATGATGTGTGTTGTGAGGGTGGTCAGGAAGACCACTACAAATCACAATATACATTGTCTCCGGACTTATCTGTCTACAATGACTAAGATAAACTTGTTATTTGAACCCTACTAAGTGTCATGCTTACGTTTGTCTCAAAAACGGCTCGATATGTAATGATAATACGAAATCAATAGTCGGTTATAGGACTTAACGACCTTGTTATACGCCACTAACCATGAGTGCTATCTGATTTGTTTATGATGATTTATGTATCTTGTGTCAACGCCTTTGCATCCGTTAGTCTGACAGATGCTAAGTTTTGAAAACAACGGTTTTGAAAATGAAGGTTTTGAGAACAGCTGCTTGGTAATCCCCTTCAATAATAAGCTTCTTTTATAGATGCGCTCGCATCTTGTCATCGTACATCGATAACTTCCTGTCACAAACTGACCTCAATACCTTGCTGTATTTGAGTCTGATGCTGTGTCCAAACAGTATGACTTACGTATGGTGGGCACACATTCTTGATATGGATAAGAGTTGGCGCTTGTTTTATTGTGCTAAAAATCACACCAGTCGGTAATGGTTTTTATTATAAAACACCGCAAATTCTCGCCGCAAAAAAAGGTGATGACAGTGACGCAAACCACGCAAAGTCCGAATATGACCGGACATACCCAGACGGGTAATGCCGCAAAAAACTTCGAAGAAAAACAGCAACGTCTTGCAGAGGATAGTGCGCAGCCAGTGATGCTATCTGGTGCTGAGATGTTGGTGCAATCGCTGACCGATGAAGGGGTTGACTATATTTTTGGTTACCCAGGCGGCGCGGTACTTCATATTTATGATGCTTTGTTTCAACAAGACGCCATTGAGCATATTTTGGTACGTCATGAGCAGGCCGCAGGTCATATGGCAGATGCCTATTCACGCGTGACAGGCAAGACAGGGGTAGTACTCGCCACCTCAGGCCCTGGTGCGACCAACACGGTGACGGCCATCGCAACCGCCTTTATGGATTCAGTCCCGATGGTGGTGATTTCAGGTCAGGTGCCAAGCAGCTTGATTGGTGAAGACGCTTTTCAAGAAACAGATATGGTTGGGGTATCACGCCCTATCGTCAAGCACAGCTTTCAGGTGCGTCATGCCAGCGAAATCCCGATGATCGTCAAAAAAGCCTTTTATATCGCCCAGTCTGGACGCCCAGGTCCTGTGGTTATCGATGTGCCAAAAGACATGACGGCTCCTAGTGAAAAGTACGCTTACGAGTATCCTGCTGAAGTATTCTTGCGCTCGTATCAGCCATCACAAAAAGGCCATAGCGGTCAAATCAAAAAAGCGGTTGAGACTCTATTATCAGCGCAGCGCCCTGTCGTCTATGCTGGCGGCGGCGTGATTTGGAGTAAAGCCCACGAAGAGCTGACCGATCTTGCTCATCGTTTAAACTTACCTGTGACCAATACCTTGATGGGACTTGGCACCTTCCCAGGCTCAGATCGTCAGTTCTTAGGTATGTTAGGTATGCATGGCACTTATGAGGCCAACATGACCATGCACCACGCGGATGTCATCTTGGCAATTGGCGCGCGCTTCGATGACCGCGTGACCAATAACGTCAAAAAATTCTGTCCAAATGCGACGATTATCCATATCGATATCGATCCGGCTTCTATTTCTAAGACGATCAATGCCCATATTCCAATCGTCGGAGATGTCAAAGCGGTCTTGACAGATATGCTGGGTATCATCGGTGATGACAAAGAGCTTGAACAGCACGCCTTGCAAGATTGGTGGTCGCAAATCAACGAGTGGCGTACGCGTCATGGCTTGCGCTACGACACCAGTACCGATGAAGGGATCAAGCCGCAAAGCGTCGTCCAAGCCCTGTGCAAAGTGACAGATGGCAAAGCCATTATCACCAGTGACGTCGGTCAGCATCAGATGTTTGCCGCTTTGTATTACACCTATGATGAGCCGCGTCAATGGCTAAACTCAGGTGGCCTTGGCACCATGGGTGTGGGACTGCCTTATGCAATGGCGGCCAAGCTTGTAAGGCCTGAGCGCGATGTGGTGTGCATCACTGGTGAAGGCTCTATTCAGATGAACATCCAAGAGCTATCGACTTGCTTGCAATACAATCTACCTGTCAAAATATTAAACCTAAACAATGCTCAGCTGGGTATGGTTAAGCAGTGGCAAGACATGCTGTATGAAGGCCGTCACGCACAGTCTTATATGAATTCACTACCAGATTTTGTGAAGTTGGCAGAGAGCTACGGTCACGTCGGTATCAAAATCACCGATCCTGCGACGATGGAGGCTCAGCTGGCTGAAGCCATGGCAATCAAAGACAGACTGGTATTTATCGATGTTTATGTCGATCGTCATGAGCATGTATATCCAATGCAAATCGCGGGTCAATCCATGCGTGATATGTGGTTAACAAAAGGGGAGCGCACCTAATGCAACAACAACATCTGATTTCGGTATTGATGGAAAACGAAGCGGGTTCGTTGTCGCGATTGGTCGGTTTGTTTTCCCAGCGTGGCTATAACATCGAGACCCTCAACGTCGCGCCCACTGATGACCCAAGTATCTCGCGTCTGACCGTGACGACCATTACCTCACCTGAGCGAATCGAGCAAATCACGAAACAATTGCATAAATTAATCGAAGTGGTTAAGGTACTGAATCTGACGGATAATGTCCATGTCGAGCGTGAGCTGATGCTGATCAAAGTGCGCGCGACTGGCAGCGTACGCGAGGAGATTAAGCGTAGTGCTGATATCTTCCGCGCACAAATCGTGGATGTGACATCCAATCTATATACCATCCAAATCGTCGGTGATAAAGCCAAGCTAGACGGCTTTATCGATGTGATTGGCCGCGAGCGTATTATGGAAGTGGTTCGCTCAGGCGTCATCGGTATCGCACGTGGAGAAAAAACCCTAAGTCTTTAGTCGGCAGTAGTGACTAATACTGTTAACAAAGTAGTTTATTATCAACAGCGCGCTCATCTTAGCCCACACTCTATGAGAATGGTTGAAGTAGGAGCGCTTACTATCCATGGCACGCCATGATTGAGGAAAAGGACTCTATTTATGAACGTTTATTATGATAAAGATTGTGATCTATCGATTATCCAAGGCAAAAAAGTGGCCATCATTGGCTACGGCTCACAAGGTCATGCCCACGCGCTGAACCTACAAGACTCAGACGTCGATGTCACCGTGGGCCTACGTGCCAACTCGGGCTCATGGAAAAAAGCTGAAAATGCTGGTCTAAAAGTCGCTGAAGTCGAAGAAGCGGTAAAAGCGGCCGACGTTGTCATGATTTTGACGCCTGATGAGTTTCAAAAGCAGCTTTATAACGACGTGATCGAACCCAACATCAAAGAGGGCGCTACCTTAGCTTTCGCGCACGGTTTTGCCATTCATTACAACCAAGTAGTGCCGCGCGGTGATCTTGATGTCATCATGGTCGCACCAAAAGCACCAGGTCATACTGTTCGCTCAGAGTTCACCAAAGGCGGCGGTATCCCAGATCTTATCGCGATCTACCAAGACGCATCTGGTCAAGCCAAGCAGTTGGCACTATCTTATGCAGCAGGCGTGGGCGGTGGCCGCTCGGGTATCATCGAGACGACATTTAAAGATGAGACAGAAACCGATTTATTCGGTGAGCAAGCAGTGCTTTGTGGCGGCGCAGTAGAGCTGGTCAAAATGGGTTTTGAGACGCTAACAGAAGCAGGTTACGCGCCAGAAATGGCATATTTTGAGTGCTTGCATGAGCTAAAGCTTATCGTCGACCTCATGTACGAAGGCGGTATCGCTGACATGAACTACTCGATCAGTAACAACGCTGAATACGGCGAATACGTCACTGGTACAGAGGTCATCAACGAGCAATCACGTGAAGCGATGCGCAATGCCCTAAAACGTATCCAGTCTGGTGAGTACGCGAAGATGTTTATCTCTGAAGGCGCGACCAACTACCCATCAATGACTGCCCGCCGCCGTAATAACGCTGAGCATCAGATCGAAATCACTGGTGCCAAATTGCGCGCTATGATGCCATGGATCGGTGGCAACAAGATCATCGATAAAGACAAAAACTAAACCAAAGTACTAAGCCTACGCTTATAAGTAGCCATATGCGCTATCTTTAGACTGGCTGCGTTAAACAAACCCATGTTATCAATAGATAGCATGGGTTTTTTGTAGGTGGGTATGGGCTAAGAATAAATGATATGGGTTGAAAATCAAAAAACGCTGCCCAATATAGGCAGGCATTACGATCTTAACTATGGTAGCTAATAGTGATGATAGTCGGTGCGTATAGCAGTTAGCTGCCACGCATTTTTTGTTGATGGTTGCCGCCATCAGTATTTTGTTTTTTTATCTTTGTCTTATTGTCGCAAAGTGCTTCTTTTTTCTAGAATACAGGTTGTCTGTTGTGCAAATATCTTATCCTGACTGGCTAACGCCGCAATTCGTTTACATTACTCTGAGCGCTGTGGTAGCAGTCTTGATTTGGATAGAAGGGGAGATGCTCAAAAAAACAGACGGCAAACTGCCCAAATCAAAGTTTTTTCAGATCAGCTCATTATTGGATACATCGTGGTTTTTTGTCTCTGTCGTCATGCTCTATGCCATAGACCTAACGCCACTGGCTATTACCGTCCCAGCGGCCTATGGTATCTATACCACCTTTGGCTGGGTCTATGGCACGCGCCTGCTCAAACGCAAGGGTATTCCAGACTCACCGCAGGATCTGGTGGTTCCGGCCAAATACATCGCTTATAGCCAGTCGTTTTCATTGATATTTTTTGCGCTTTGTCTATTGGTACTCAGTGCGCCATGGCTCCCGATATCGCAGGGGTAGGTGGCTATTTAGTTATCTCGTTAGAGGGATGATTAGAAGAATAAAAGGATGGCCAAATAAAAGCAACGTCAATCATAACGAAAGCAGTTGATGTTGTTGTTGATAATTCCTTTATTATCAAATAATTATGTTGTATCAGTGCTGCCAATGATCATTGGTTTTTATTCCTCATAACTATTTACAAAAATCATCAATTTAAGCTGTTGCCGTTAGGAAAAGCTGTTATAATCGGCTTGTACCCAGAGGATTTAAAGCAATAACTTTGCTTTATTTAACAGGGGCTTGGTGGTTTTTGCCAGTCCGCTGCAACAAAAGTCATTTGGGTATATATCAATTAATCGGTGACGACACCAGTCTCGCCAACAGTTAAAGAGTTAGGAAAA
This sequence comes from Psychrobacter halodurans, assembly GCF_017498075.1. Classification (NCBI taxonomy): domain Bacteria; kingdom Pseudomonadati; phylum Pseudomonadota; class Gammaproteobacteria; order Moraxellales; family Moraxellaceae; genus Psychrobacter; species Psychrobacter halodurans. The sequence continues at coordinate 29,708 of NZ_JAGBKN010000006.1, read as the reverse complement.
TTTATGTCAGATAAAGTTGAAGGCACTGTAAAGTGGTTTAATGAAGCTAAAGGTTTTGGTTTTATCGCTCAAGACAACGGCGGACAAGACGTATTCGCTCACTACAGCGCTATCCAAGGTAACGGTTTCAAAACTCTAGCCGAAGGCCAAAAAGTGTCGTTCATCTTAGGTGAGGGCAAAAAAGGTCCACAAGCTGAGCAAATCGAAGCACTATAATCTCTTTGCTGTTTGGGCACACTGATGTTCAGTACGCTCGATGACAGTTAGAGTGACGATATGCATAAAATTTTTGTTTATAAAAACAATAAAAATACTGTTTAGACTTTAAAAAAAAGCAACCTCTTATCAGGTTGCTTTTTTTGTGGGGTTTGTTTTTCGGTTATTTGCGATATAGGATTGATTGAGAATAGCGATATAAGGTTGATTTATGAAGTGGCAGACATGGTTTTCGATTGATTGGCAGCAGCTGGTGGGCATATCTTTGTCTGCTGCAGGGTTTTATGTGGGCTTGATGCTCTTTACTCGCTTGATGGGGCTGCGCAGTTTTTCAAAAATATCTAGTCACGACTTTGCCATGACGGTTGCAGTCGGTAGTATTTTAGCTTCTACAGTGTTGTCTGATTCGCCATCACTGATGCAGGGTCTATTTGCTGTGGCGGTGTTATTTGTCATGCAAGGGCTGATTTCTATAATCAGACGTAAGGTCAAACCACTCAAATCGTTGATTGACAATAAAGCCATTATATTGATGGCTCACGGCGAGTATTTTGCAGACAATTTGGCCGAGGCAAATTTAAGCACCAGTGATGTACAAGAAGTGCTGCGCAAAAATGGCCTAAAGTCCAAGACAGAAGTGTTTGCGGTGATTATGGAGACGACAGGAGACATGAGCGTCATCAAAAACAATGACGTCCCGCCTGACTGGGCGTTGTTTGATGACATACGTGACAGCGAGCTGTTGACGAGACCGAGCCACCATGAGTCAAGCTAAGCTCAGGCTGCTTTGATGAGCTATGGCGCGCCAAACACTGGTAGGGTAAGAAGTCATAACAAAGCCTTAAGCAAGCTGTATGCTAGCAATGCTATAACGGAGTGAAGAATAAAGCTTGGGTTCAAAAAAAGGAAGAGGACATCAGGGGGGAATTGTGCGTTTATAAACTATTTATTATAGAATGGTGACAAATTTATGACGCATTATTCACGGCGTTGTCTTGACCTTAGGCCTGTGCTCACGCAAGATACGTAGGTCTGATAATAGCGGCGGGCTTAGCCTTAGTGGATTTTATTAATAAGAAATATGCGACAAATATGCGTTTTGGTATTGTTTCATCTCTCTTAATTAACTACTATCTATTGACGCAGTATAAACCTTGAGTAGTATTTTGAACGACAGTTTGAATAACCATGAACCTTTGGTTCTTAACTGGCAATTTTTTAATTCATAACATTAATAAACGAGGAACGTATGAAAGCATTAGTAGCGGTCAAGCGTGTCATTGATTACAACGTAAAAGTTCGTGTAAAAGCTGATAACTCTGGCGTTGATTTATCAAACACCAAGATGTCAATCAACCCTTTTGATGAGATTGCAGTAGAAGAAGCAGTTCGTCTAAAAGAAGCTGGCGTCATTGACGAGATTATTGTTGCCTCTATTGGTCCTAAAGAGTCACAAGAGCAGATTCGTGCGGCCTTGGCACTGGGTGCGGATCGCGGTGTTTTAGTATTGACTGACGACAAGCCATACCCTCTACAAGTCGCTAAAATCCTAAAAAATATCGCCGAAAGCGAAAGCACCGATATCATTCTTTTGGGTAAACAAGCGATCGATGATGACAACAACCAAACAGGTCAGATGCTGGCGGCATTGATGGGTATCGGTCAAGGCACCTTTGCATCAGAAGTAAAAGTCGAAGGCGATAAAGTAAACGTCACTCGCGAAATCGATGGCGGCTTACAGACAGTTGCGCTTGATTTGCCAGCAGTCATCACCACTGACTTGCGCTTGAATGAGCCACGTTATGCCAAATTGCCAAACATCATGAAAGCGAAGAAAAAACCGCTTGATGAAAAAACGCCAGCTGATTTTGGTGTAGATATGGCATCTAAGCAAGAGATTATCAAAGTCGTACCACCTGCTGAACGCAAAGCTGGTATCACAGTGGGTTCTGTTGATGAGTTGGTCGATAAGCTAAAAAATGAAGCAAAAGTAATCTAATATCTTAATGATTGGATACTTCGCGGCGGCACATTGTGTACAAGACTACATCTATAAAGCTGCGTCTATAAAGATAAGTCATAGGGCCATATAGACCACGTTGTACACAAACCACTTCATGAATCGATGATACGAACAAATAAAGGATTAAAACAATGGCAATTTTGGTATATGCAGAACATGACAATGCCAGTCTAAAAAAGGCAACTTTGAACACCATCGCAGCAGCAAAACAAATGGGCGATGACGTTCATGTATTGGTCGCAGGTAGCGGCGCGCAAGCAGTCGCTGATGAAGCAGCAAAAGCTGAAGGCGTGACCAAAGTATTACTGGCAGACAACGCAGCATATGAGCACCAATTAGCGGGTAATGTGGCTCTATTGGTTGCTGATGTGGCCGGCGATTATAGCCATATCGTTGCTGCAGCGACCACCACTGGCAAAAACTTTATGCCACGTGTTGCCGCATTGCTAGATGTGAGCATGCTCTCTGAAGTCTCAGCAGTCGTAGATGTGCAAACCTTTGAGCGTCCTATCTATGCTGGTAACGCGACCGCTACCGTGAAGACATCAGAAGATAAAGTGGTCGTTACGGTTCGTACCACAGCGTTCGATCCAGTAGCTGCTGAAGGCGGCTCGGCGGCGGTTGAGACTATTGACAGTGTGCAAGAGACGGGCAAAGCAAGCTTTGTCAATGAAGAGATGGCGCAGTCTGACCGTCCTGAGCTGACGTCAGCGAGTATCGTTGTCTCTGGTGGCCGTGCATTGGCAAACGGTGAGAACTTCACCAAATACATCGAGCCATTAGCTGACAAGCTAGGCGCTGCGGTCGGCGCATCACGTGCCGCTGTGGATGCAGGCTATGTACCAAACGATATGCAGGTCGGTCAAACCGGTAAAATCGTTGCGCCGCAGCTATATATCGCAGCTGGCATCTCAGGTGCGATTCAGCATTTGGCCGGTATGAAAGACTCTAAAGTCATCGTGGCGATCAACAATGACCCAGAAGCGCCAATCGCTAGCGTTGCTGATTACTTCTTAGAAGCAGATTTGTTTGAAGCGCTTCCTGAGCTAACCAGCAAAATCTAAGCTTACATGACTAAGCACTTGTCAGTGCCTACACATAGTTAATGGTAAGTTAAAGGCCTTCGGTTTATTGGACCGGAGGCCTTTTTTATGAGTGTTGTATCACAACCGCAAAAGACGATAATGTCGTGATGATTGGCTGATAACATGCTATGTTATACGGCTGAGAGGTAACGATAGCAGTGATGACGCTGTCTATTAATGGCTTTATAAAGCAAAGACTTTATAAAACCAAAGTATCAATCAAGGAATGAGTAATCTAAAGGATTAGGAGATACCAATGAGTGCAGCACTACATACGGTAACAGCTTTGCCCCAAGAGTGGCAAGAGTGGGTGATGACCAATATCATGCGCGGCGTACAGACAGACGCTATCATCGACACCCTAAAAAACCATCGCTTTTCTGATGCTCAGATCAAAGCTGCGTTAAGCGACGAGCCAGAGCTGGCAGCGAATGAGAGCAAGCAGACCATACGCAAGCTGCCAAATAATTGGAAAGAGTGGGTCGCTAGCAATTTGCTTGCAGGAACGAGTAAGGCGGGTATAGCTAAGACGCTGGCGCAACAAGGGTTTAGCAGCGCTGAGATTGCGCTAGAAATACAAACCGCGAGCAAAAGCCCTTATCTACGAGCAGCGGCAAAAACCGCTCAGACCCTCAAAAAACGTGAATGGCTACTTGCGACTTGTGACCACCTCGCGCGGTTAGATCCTGGCTACAATCAGCAGCTTGAGGTCATCGATACGCCGGCTTTTGAGGTGTTTATTAAAAACTACTACAGTAAGCACAAACCCGTCGTGCTCCAAAACGGCATCGAGCATTGGCCAGCGCTCAAAAAATGGAGCCCACAATACTTTGCTAAGGTCTTGGGCGCGGCTGAGATTCAAGTACAGTTTGACCGTGAAAGTGATGCGTTGTTTGAACGTCATTCTGATAAATACCGCAAATCGATGCGCATGTCTGAATTTGTCGATATGATAGAAAATGATGGCGAAAGCAACAATTATTATATGACTGCCAACAATACACAGCAAAATGTCGATACCATTAGGCCTGTATTTGCCGATATTGGGGATTTTGGAGACGGCTATCGCCAGCTTTTGGCTGATGATCCAGCCTTTAGCACGTATTTTTGGATGGGACCAAAAGGCACCTTTACGCCGTTACACCATGATTTGACCAATAACATGCTGGTGCAAATCTACGGCCGCAAAAAAGTCACCTTGATTCCAGCGTGGCAGGTGCCGTGGATGTACAACGATTTGCATGTCTATAGTGAAGTGGATTTTCCTAATGTGAATCTAAAAACTCACCCGCTAATGCAGCATGTCACGCCTGTCGAGGTGACGATTGCGGCAGGCGATGCGTTGTTTATTCCGATTGGATGGTGGCACTGTGTGGAAGGATTGGATAAATCCATTAGTATCAGCTTTACCAATTTCAATGCACCAAACAGCTATGCAGAAGGCTTTAAAAAAGCACAGGGCTGAGCGGCATCATAAAGGTTTTTCGGTTTTGTGACTTAAACGAAAAAGGCCTGATAACTTACTGCGTTATCAGGCCTTTTTATGCGTATCTCGAAAGCTAAGGCACGCGTTTTAGTACAAGGACTGGTGCGCTAAAGGGTAGCGTATTTTCGTTGGCGCAATGTCTCATATAGACATAGTGAACCTGCGATGGCGACGTTGAGGCTTTCTTGACCATTGGGCTGTGGTAGGGCAATGGGCGTGGCGCATTGCATTAGCTCAGCAGACACCCCTTGACCCTCATGACCCATAATCCAAGCAATAGGCTGGGTCAAATCGTGCTGATAGATAAGCGTATCAGTGTGGGAGCTGGTGGCAAATAACGGCGCTTGCACATGATCTAAGATGTCTTGAATACTCAAGCCTTCATAGATATGTAGGGCAAACTGAGCACCCATACCTGCTCGCAAGGTCTTAGGCGACCAAGCCTGCGCCGTCGCGCTGGTGCATAAAATATGAGGGATACCAACCGCCGCCGCTGTGCGTAGCAAGGTGCCCACATTGCCGCTGTCTTGTACGTCATTGAGGATCAAACAATCCTCTGCAAGCATCGGTAAGCTGGGCGTGGGTATGGTAATCAGTGCCATGATATCGATACCCGTACCGAGACTACGAATACTCTCGTACAGCGAGTCTGATAGCGTTGTGATCGGCGTATGACTTGGTAGGCGCGTCAATAGTTGCCCAACCTCAGGATGCGTATGTGCTGATTCAGCCAGCAAGATTTGGGCAAATGGATAATCACTACGCAAGGCGGCGTCAATTAAATGTACGCCTTCGAGCACGGTTTGGCTGTGTTTTTTGCGCTGGCGGGCTTGCGTCAACAAACCTTTAACCAGCTTGACGGTGTTATTCTTATCTGAGGTAATCAGCTCGGTGGGGTTTGCTACCATAATAGATCGCTTAGAGAAAAATATAAGTGGAGCAATCAGGATAAGGTGTGATTAAACAAAATAAGCGTTATCCTGATTGCGATAAACCGATGGGTCAAGCTTATGAGTGAGCGTGCTGTACGTGCAAGTCTTTGACATAGTTGACTTCGTTTTTGCTGCCTAATACCACCGGCACACGCTGGTGAATGTCGGTCGGCTCGATGTCCAAAATACGGTTGATGGCATCTGTCGCCGCGCCGCCTGCCCGCTCAATCAGCAAACTCATCGGATTGGCCTCATACATCAAACGCAGCTTACCTGCCTTGTTAGGGTATTTGGTGTCGAACGGATAAGTAAAGAGACCACCGCGGCATAAAATGCGATGAACATCACCGACCATTGCAGCGACCCAGCGCGTATTAAAATCACGGCCGCGTACGCCCGTCTTGCCCGCGATAAGCTCATCGATATATTGCTGCATTGGCGCCAGCCAGTAGCGATAATTGGAAGCATTAATAGCATATTCGCTGGTATCGGCGGCGATTTGCACATGGTCATTGATAAGAATATAGTCGCCACTGTCTGGGTCTAGGCTAAACATAACCACATTATCATCGATGGTCAGTGCCAGCACCGTAGAGGTGCCATATAGCAAGTAACCGGCCGCCAGCTGCTGATTGCCCGCTTGCAAAAAGTCACTGTTTTCGCTGTTTTGCCCTTGACGTTCATACGGTAAGATAGAAAAAATGGTGCCGACCGCCATGTTGATGTCGATGTTTGATGAGCCATCGAGCGGGTCAAACAACACTAAGAGGCTACCATCTGCATTGGCAGGGGTGGCATCATCTAACTCTTCTGAGGCGACGCCTGCGCAGTGAGTGTTTTTTGCTAAGGCGTCCAGCAGTAAGTCATTGGCCAGCACGTCTAGCTTTTTTTGCTCTTCGCCTTGGACGTTTTGATTGCCCGCTTCGCCCAAGATATCGGCGAGCGCGCCTTTTTTGAGCAGCCCAGAGATGGTCTTGCCCACCTCCGTCACGGTGGTGATTACGTTGCTAAGCGCAGGGTCTTTAGCATGCGCGTCTAGATAATTTGCTAAGGTGCTCATAAGGCTTCCTGATAAGTTATATAAAGAGATAAAATAAAAAACGGATCATGATGAAAAGATGTCGTGGCCATCGCTCAACGGCTAAGTAAATTTTGAAATAGCTGATAGCGCGTCTTTGTCCTGACCACAAAATCAGCTACACTATGTGCATTGTTAATGATTTATGGTTTGACTCGGCGGCGTCCTAAAGGCGACAAGATATCTCACCGATAAGACGCTTGTGTCATTAGGGTAAATTGTAGCAAATAAGCGCTAAAAAGTCCCCGTGTCTGCCCATGCCAGCACCAAATGATCAAATAAAAGCCAATAAAGACTGACGGGCTGTGTATTATGGTCGTATCTTATACAGTCCCTCATATAGCCTCATATCAACTCACAATAAAGACGTGCCCTTATGCCAAACTCTATCGATAATCCCTTAACGCAGTCGGTCTCACCCACTGATTATGCCAAGATTGACCCCAATACCATTCATCAAAGGCTCAATACCTCATTGAGCCGTCCGCAGCTCAATGCAGACAGTAGTATTCGTCACTTTTTGGGCGTAGAGGGACTTAATAAGGCTCAGCTGCAAGCAATCATCGCCAAAGCAGAGACTTTTTTTGATGAAAATGGGCAACTGATTAACCGTCCTGAGCTTGAAGGCTATACGGTGATGAACTTGTTTTTTGAACCATCGACGCGTACCCGTACGACCTTTGAAGTAGCCGAGAAACGTCTTGGTGCCAATGTGCTCAATATCGATATTGAACGTTCTAGTACCAAAAAAGGCGAGAGCCTACGCGATACCTTGTGGAATCTGCAAGCCATGACGGCAGATATCTTTGTGGTGCGTCATTCGGCCTCGGGTGCAGCGCACTTTATGGCGACAGAGGTGACGCCTGATATTGCTATCATCAATGGTGGGGATGGTTGGCATGCGCATCCGACTCAAGGTATGCTCGATATGCTGACGATTCATCGCGAAGCACCGCGGCCGTTTGAGGCGCTATCAGTAGCCATTATTGGTGATATCAAACACTCTCGGGTAGCTCGCTCGGACATCAGTGCGCTGCAGACCTTAGGCGTAAAAGACATTCGTGTCTGCGCGCCGCGTACCCTACTGCCAAAAGGTATTGAGCGGTATGGTGTCAAGGTCTATGAAGACATGAATGCGTGCGTCAGTGATTGCGATGTCATCATGGGCTTGAGAATCCAAAATGAACGTATTGGCTCGCCGCTACTGGCGTCATCTAGCGAGTACTACAAACATTATGGCATCACTCCAGAGCGGGTGGCATTGGCTAAGCCTGATGCCCTCGTCATGCACCCAGGGCCGATGAACCGCGGAGTAGAGATTGCCTCAAGCGTGGCTGATGGCGCTCAGTCGGTCATCTTAAAACAGGTGAATAATGGTATTGCGATTCGTATGGCGGTATTGGCATTGGCCATGGAAGGTCAGCGCGCCCATCAGGCGTCTCGCTTATAAGCCCAAACGACTATTTTACTCTTTTTTATTTTCATTTTATCGATACGGTAATAACGCTCATGTCTACTACACTCAATACAGATGCGCCGATATTTGACCACCTGCCGGCTGCCATCAAACAATCATTACCAAGCACCGTCTATGACAAGCTCGCAAGCTTAGAGGCGGGGCGCGAGATGTGGCTGCTCCCACCATTGGTCGATCTGTGCGCGCGTTTGCGCGAGCCAGGTCAGCAGCAGCATGGCACCTTACAGTCAGAAGGGTCGGCGGCGCGTGGCAATGGGTTTTTGCATGTGGTCATTCCGCCCGACACGACCCCCATTTTAGAAAACGGCTCGTTATTAAAAGGCCTACGCGAGCGTGCGCTGAGCGATGGTGGCATTCATTTGCATATTTTAGGCGCATTGACGGCAGGTCTAGAAGGTGAGCGTCCCTCTAACATCGCTGGCCTAAAAAAAGGCGGCTGCATCGCGGTTTCTAATGCTCGCAGACCCTTTAGCAATGATCTGGTGCTGCTACGCACGCTTGAGTACGCGGCCACGTTTGGTATGAAGGTATTCTTTTATCCCAATGAGCCAAGTCTGGCGGGAGAAGGGGTGGCGCATGAGGGCTATATTGCATCCTATCATGGCTTACAAGGTATCCCGTGGATCGCTGAGACAGTCGCTTTGTCTACGCAGCTGCTGATGGTGGAAGAAACAGGCATTGCCGCCCACTTTAGCCAGCTGTCTTGTAAGTCTTCGATTGAGCTGATGCGCTGGGCAAAAGATAAGGGCTTGCCTGTCACGTGTGATGTGGCCATGCATCAGCTGTATTTGACCGATGATAATTTGGAAGGTTTTAACGCCCAAGCGTATGTGCTGCCGCCGCTGCGTAGTAATACCGACCAGCAAGCCATCCGCCGTGGCCTAAAAGACGGAACCATCGATGCCATCTGTAGCCATCATGAGCCACTCAATAGCACCGCCAAAAAAGCCCCGTTTGCTGAGAGCACCCCTGGTATCTCAAACTTTGATACCTTTATGGCGCTGGCTTGTCAGCTGGTACACGACGAGGTCTTAACGCTCGAGCAACTGGTAGATAAAATCTGTCTCAATCCGGCCAAAATCGCTGGCATCAGTGAGCAATATGAGCACATCGGTGGCGCGGTATTGGTCGATCCTACACTAAAATGGCAAGTCACCAAGGAGTCTATGCTCTCAAATGGTAAAAACACGCCATTCTTTAACCAGCAGTTGCAAGGCCGCGTCGTGGAGACTTTCTTTGGCTAATCTGCCTCGATCAGATGATCGTTTGCCGCCATCTGTCGAGGATGGCTCTTCTCATGCGCCCCACCGATTACACAAGCCGGCGAGCACCGCCAGTGAATCTATCAAAGCGGTGGCCATCTATGAGGTGGTCAAAGGGACGGGGGCTATTCTTGGCGCTGGGGCGTTGTGGTCATGGCATGCAAGCCTTGAGTACTGGCTAAGCCATGCAAATGACGCTTGGCAGCAAAGCTTCGGTCAGCTGCTAGCGCCGCAGATCGAAAGTGCGGTGCGTATTGCCCAGCAGGCCAGTAAAAACTGGCCCGTGTTTTTGCTACTGATCGTTGCGTACGCCAGCTTGCGTTTTTTGGAGGCGTATGGCTTGTGGCAAGATAAGACATGGGCGTATTGGTTTGGTGTGCTGGGCTATGGCATATTTATACCTATCGAGATTTACTATTTGCTAGCCCACCCGTTTGATTGGTTTAAGCTTGCAATACTGCTCTCAAATATCGTTATCGTGTTTGTGGTTTATCGCAATATGAAACGAAAGGGGTTGATATAGCGCTTTTATTTAGCCCATCAATTCAGTAGTACCGTCAAACATAGTCGAGTCCAAATAAATCAGATACATGGCTATCAATTCGCTCAATGAAACGTTGTTTTTCTTGCGTGCTGTGCCTACGCCGACAGAGATTAGGAAAAACAACGTTTCCTCTCAAGGTATCGTTTTTATATCGGATTGACTGGGCAGCAGGCCGGCATAGCAATAAATGCTTATGCTGGTCTTTTTTTATGGTGATAATAGAGGGCCAAACGACTTTTAAACGAATTATAGCGTGGCGGCCTGTTTATCAGGTGCAATGCTTTTTGCGACCTTACCAACGCTCAAGCCTTGTACCAAGATAGAGAAGATAACCACCGCATACGTGAGCGCCAGTAAAATATCACGCTCTGCGCCCGTTGGTAGCTGCAGCACCAGCGCCACCGAGATGCCGCCGCGCAGTCCGCCCCATGTCAGTACTTTCCACGCCCCAGTTGGCAAGTCAAGCTGCCGCTGAAGGGTCTTGGTGGTCATACCGACAACGATAAAACGGGCAAGCAAGGCAATAACAATCGTCAAACCTGCAGCGATAAACAGATTGCCAGAATATGCAATCATCACCACCTCAAGCCCAATTAAGACAAATAAAATCGCATTGAGAATCTCATCGATCAGCTCCCAAAATAGATCGATATAGTGTCGTGTTTTGTCACTCATCGCCAGTGCTCGTCCGCGATTACCGACCATCAGCCCCATCATGACCATGGCCAGTGGCCCTGAGAGATGCCAATGACTGGCCAGCGCATAGCCGCCGATCACCCCCGCCAGCGTCAATAGCACCTCTTCTTGATAACTATCAATGCTCTTTAGCATATAGTACAAAATCGCCCCGAGCACCAGACCAAACACAATACCGCCGCCTGCCTCAACGGCCAAGGTATGGGCCACATAGTTGGCTGTTGGGATATCACCGCTGGATAAAATACCAAGTAGCAGGACAAAAATAACGACGCCGATACCATCATTAAACAATGACTCGCCTGCGATGACGGTCTCTAAGCTTTTTGGAGCGCCAGCTGATGATAAGATGCCCATCACCGCGATAGGGTCGGTCGGCGAGATTAAAGCGCCAAACAACAAACACCAAAGAAACGGCAAGCCAAATCCAAAGAAGGGCAACATAAGGTAGAGCGCAGTGGCGATTAGCAGGGCCGAAACTAGGGTACCCACGCAGGCGAGAATACCAATGGGCAGTCGATAGCGTTTTAAGTCACCGATATTGACATGCAGCGCCCCTGCAAATAAAAGCATCGAGAGCATACCGTCCAATAGCACCTCGGTAAAATCTAGCTGCTCTAGTAAGCTCACTTCATAATCAATGAGCTGGTCGAACCCCAAAAAACCCAAAAAAATCGCACCGATAGATAGGACAATCGAGATGACCATGACTCCAATGGTCGTGGGCAGACCGATAAAGCGATGATTGACATAGGTCAGCAGGGCAGTAATCGATAAAAAGATAGCGCTGATTTCAAGTATGGTCAGGCTGGTTGCAGATGCCATAAAACAGGTCTCTTAGGAGTGATAAGTAGTAAAAGTAATCAGTACAAATTATTTAGCGTGCGCCTGTAGACTTTGGCGAATACTGGCGGCAAAGTCACTGACATAGTGAAAGTGTTGGTGCTGCGAGTTTTTATCAATAATAAAGGCTTTGGCTTGCTGGCACATCGCGCTTACGTCATCGATAAGCTCTTGGTAGCTTAGGTTTTCTTCTCCTGCGCGCTCAATCAGCTGTAGCTCATGCAGCAAGGTCTGCTGCTGTGCTTGATTGACACAGGCATAGTTGAGATTGACCATCGCTTGACACAGCGCCTTTAGGACCATGGCATCCGCTGCAGCATAGCGCCGAATCTCTCCAAGTGAGGTATTGATGAATTCTGATATTTTGGGTGTATAAGTCACCACGGCCAAGATAGCGACGCGCTGCTGCGCCACCACTTGTTTTGGTATGGCGGTATGCGGCGGTTTGTCACGGTGCTCGGCAGGTACATAAAAATGATAGGGGCTAGGCGGCTGACGACGCATCATAATGCTCAGGCAACTGGTGAGCGATTGCACGCAGTTGACGGCTGTTTTTGGGTCATTGATACCAGGTGAGAGGGCGCGCACCGCAATCTCGGTCATCTGCCCCAGACTATAGGCAATATCATTGGAGTGTGCCAGTCGCTGCTCGATACGAATACAACCGGCAAAGCGCTGCCAAAACATACCATCAGGGGCACGTGGTACCACGGCCAACTGCGGCGTTGCGGTTTTTTGCTGATTGTTGGGATGGTCTGTCGGACGTTGATAGAAATGCCCAATGACGTTTTTGTCAGTGACATAATCGCCGAGGTTACTCTGTAGATGCACCACGCCGCCATACTCTTGAGTCAGGGTGATTAATGACTCCAAATAAATGTGCTGCAGGTAGCCGGATTGCGGCGGATAAATCGGCGTTGCCTGCCACTGGCGAAACTGCTCGACATCGTGCTGCTCGACATCGCGCTGATGCTGAATATCACAATAATCGCCATACCAGTAGTGAATATTATTAATGGCATCGTTACTGGCGTTTTGAATGACGTGCGAGGCCTGAATAGCGTGGACCATATGCTGGACAAAATAGACCAATAAAAGCGCACAGATGATCGCCATGATAATCCCAAAGGTCACCGCCAATTGCGGTACGCCAAAGGCCACATCATACTTATGAATCGACTTGAGTACCAACAAGCTATAGCTAAAGGTGCCAATAAACGCCCCTAAGACAAACTGATTTGGTGTGTCTGTCAAAAAGTTGCGTAATAGCCGTGGGCCAAACTGGGAGGAGGCCATCGAAAGGACAGCGATAGTAATTGAGAACGTCGTACCAGCAACGCCCAATACAGCGCCAGCAATCGAGGTCATGATGGCCCGCGCCGCATCGTCATCGCCCGTAAAAGCAAAGGTAATCTCTCGAACGGTCTCGCGGTCAAAGTGCTGATCTATCGTCACCAATACTGGCGCCAGTAAGATGCCGGCGATGACGCAAGCAGTCGGAATAAACCAATAAGAGCCGATCAACTCTTGCCACAAGTTTCTTAAACGATCGGGCAGGTCAGCCAATGTCTGTAACGACCAAAGCTGCGAAAATGCCTTTATCCTTTGCAGTGAAAACATGAGTAGTCGCTTAAAAAAGCCATTTTCAGGGTGTTTGTCCAATGTTCGCGCTCCAAAAATGACTGACGAGATCGTATATAATGAATCTATTTTCAAACAGGTACCGTCCTACAGGGATTCATTGTTCTTGCGTGCTGCGTCTACGCCCTATAGCCGGTTCAAAATAAAATGGTGATAAGTTTAAGCGTGCCGCTAGGGTAATCTTTTGACTATTCATTACCTTATCATATAAATAATAACGATGAAAAACTTAGTAAAAATAAGCCCCTATCATAGGAGCTTATTTTTATCATTATTATGTATTATCAATTAGCTGATTAGACTATAAAACCAAGTACTTATCGCGTTGCTTACTTTTGCTAGCGTAGAGGGTTGCTGATGATTACTATTGGCGCTTGCCAACTGCATTTGCATGGTGTCTGTCGTCACTGCTTGTTTTTGCATACTATCTACTATCAGTGGTAGATTTTTGCCAGCGCTAGATAATATCAAACTCGAGTTTTGCGTGAGCATCGTCCATCTTTGGTTGCCGCCACCTGTACAGCTATAGCGAATGAGTCGAGCGCGATTATTACTCATATAGCCATTTTCTAAGTCAAAGCATTGATTGCCTTGCTTGATGGCGTTGGCGGATACATCCATCTGCCAAACTTGCGAGCTTGCTTGATCATCACAAGGGGCTAGGTTAATGACATTGCCACCTTGCGGCATTAGGCACTGATCTGGTGCCATTTTATTGTGGATACGACCTTTGCTGTCTTGAATCCATTGCTCAGAGTCATCTCCTGTGCAAGCACTTGGTCCGCTGATAAAGGCATTGAGCTTACCATCTTCTAATGTCTCGACCTTAAGACAGTTGTTACCATTCATGAGTGGGCTGACATTTGCTAAAGGCTGATCATCTTGCAGTTCTAATTCGTTGACAAACTTATGAAAGGCAGTGATGACCTCCGGCCCGCCATCGATTAAGTCATCACGATAAACATCGACCCAACGATTTAGGCGATGCATGGTCTGTTGTTGCTGCTCATAACGCTCGAGTACCTGAAAGGCAAGCGGGCTGAGTGCTTGACTGAGCGCATCACGATCACCTTTATAAGAGTGGTATATCAGCTCACCCTCGGCGTCCAAATTGATAGTCGAGTTGGCCGATTGATCGATAAGTTGTTGTTCTAATAGTGGTAATTCGATTTTTCTTAAGGCGCTAAAGCCATGCTCTTTACCAAAAGTAACGGCTGGCTTGATGGGGTCGCTATATGGACCAATAGCAGTTGATGATAATAACACCTGTGCGTCGTTGGCTTTTTTACAATACAAATCGACTTTGTTAGGGTTTTTAGAAATCGCTAAATTGACGTGAAATTTATTGGCATTGCTATTGCCATTCATGCGATGAGGGGCAAGGGCGATGTTATTGACCATATTATTACTATAAGTGACGGTCAGCCAGCAGCTAGCGACGTCAGCTGAAGTGTTCGCCGCCGGTAAATCAAAGACGTTACCCCAGTTACCCCGCGCTGCCGGATAGATAATACCCTTTTGGGTGACAGGGTCATAGCCGCCTAAAATAGTATAAACAGGCACGCCTTGCAGACGCGGTCTTAAATAGTTGCCATCGGCGCTGTTGTACCAAACATTATTAGATCGTGGTACTTTTGGTTGCGCGATCTGCATTCTTTGAAGATCAGAATTCCATTTTTTATAGCCGGTCGGTGAGTCACTGGCGAACATATAACGATCGAAGGCTGGCTGGATTTTGGCTTTTGTACTATAGCCGGTGTAATGAGTATAGCGCGAGATGTCACTGTTATTAGAGCCACCAGACATGGCGTCACGACCATAGCTGTATTGACCTAAGAAAGTAGGTGAGTCTTCAGTACCGGCACCGACGTCTTTTCGCCACCATTCAAAGTTACCCCGCATTCTATTTCTAAGGGGCATGTAACCCCAACCACTATCGGCATGATGTTCTGACCAGAATTTTTTATCACCAACTTTACCTGGATAATGCCCCAATCCATAATGATGACCAATTTCATGACTAAACTCATTACCGACCGAGTCAATCAAAGTCAGCATACCATTGCCACCGCTCAAGCCGTGGTTGAATGTACCGTTGGCGTATTTGCCACGGGCATGGTGTGCATTGACATTTTGGGTGAGCTGCGGCTGCTCTTGGCTTAACATCGATGCGCTAGTGACGCCCCAGTTGGCAAGGTTAATACCGACGCCAAAGGTTGATTTGCCCGTGTTTTCGCGCATATCACCCCTGTATACGCTGCCATCTGAGCTGCTACCTGAAGCCGTATCATAAATAGTACCGTTCGCTACCATCACCCGATCAAGCACGACGTCATCGTATTTAGCGACAGTCATTTTTGCTGCTGGAATGGTCTGGAAATAATCTGCGCC
Organism: Psychrobacter halodurans; assembly: GCF_017498075.1. Classification (NCBI taxonomy): domain Bacteria; kingdom Pseudomonadati; phylum Pseudomonadota; class Gammaproteobacteria; order Moraxellales; family Moraxellaceae; genus Psychrobacter; species Psychrobacter halodurans. The sequence continues at coordinate 14,034 of NZ_JAGBKN010000006.1, read as the reverse complement.
CGCCTTTTCTGGCTGTAGCAGCATATAATGGCCATTGTTGTTTACAGTCACTGGGCTCAAAAGACCAAGACGGATATTGGTTAAGACCAGCTCACCTGGCGCCGCAAAGTCTATTTTATTCTCTAGTAATTCACCGCTACGATTTTGTTCATCGACAATGCGAATCTTAAGGCCGCTTTGTACTTCATTCCAGTTGAGTTTGGTTGACCAAGCGCGCTTACTATAGGCGACCCGTGGTCTATCATCGCTGTTGTTTTGGTCAGATGGTGGGATGTTGGTCGGGTCGTCTAAATTGACCCTGCGTAATAGCAGACCATCTTGATAAATCTCAGCAATCAGTTGATTGATCGCACCCATCTCAAGTGTAGGCGTGACCAATAATAACGCCTCTTTTTCTGCAGTTAGGCGTGGCATGTTTTTTGCTTCGTTGCCCTGAGGATCTACCGTATGATTCTGCCCAAATTGAATCATAGCTTGGAAAGAACCTAGTAAATCAGAACGGATCTCTCGTGTTTCACCGGCACCGTCATAGTCAAAGAAGCCTAATTGATAATAATCAGCACGGTCTTTTTGTGGTTCTGGATATTTGATTGGCGTACTCGGCTCCAGCGGTGTTAATGGTTTGCTAGGTTTGATTGGCGCGCTTGGCTCAAGCGGCGTTAATGGCTCACTAGGTTTGATCGGCGTACTTGGCTCAAGCGGCGTTAATGGCTCACTAGGTTTGATTGGCGTGCTTGGTTCCAGCGGCGTTAATGGCTCACTAGGTTTAATTGGCGTGCTCGGCTCAAGCGGTGTCAGCGGCTCACTTGTATCAGGTGGAACCACCACAGGCGGCTTATCAGATGGTGCAGGCTGTGTGTTGTCATCATTACCTTCACCGCATGCAGATAGCATTATAGAGATGATGCCGATACTTATGGTTTTTAATGGAAACGCTGTGCTATGTGTCAAAAGGATACCCCAACAAATGTGTTGCTGGGAATATAACAGCTATATGAATAAACTGTACTACATTTGTTTTTTTTATTTCCAATTAGCTTTCTTTTATATATTTTAGCAAACTAATTTTTATTATTAGAGCCGTGTGTAGGGTTGTCCGCTTCGGTGATGATTGTGCTTTTGTGTCCCCATCTGCTGGTTTGTGGAGACGGCGGCGTTTTTGGGTCTATAGGAATGATGATTTCATTATCATGTGCATCACATTCAACATTACTGTCCTTGTCATAAGCGGCTGGATCAAAATGCGGGGTCGCAGCTGTGTCGGCTGACTGCTGGGCTGAGCTGTTAGGAGCGGCTTGCGATGTTTTTCTAAATTCAGGTTTTTTAAACAAAGGGTGTGGGGTGTTTTTATTCATGCCTTTATTGTCAGAACTTTTGCGCGGTTCGGCGTTGGTAAAGATAACATTCAACGGCAAATCTAGCTGCTGCTTGGCATAGGCTTCCGTATGCTCAAATCGATCCACTAGGAGGCTGAGCCATGGCTTTTGCTCTTCTACTCTCATCTCATCGAGCTCGTCTTTGATCGGCAAAGGGTAGGGCAGAGTGCGATAAAAATCCCACAATGTCATCTTGCTCAAGTCTTTTTTGAGTACATAATCCTCATCTTCGGTCATGGTGATGAGGTTGCTGTCTTGGAGATAGTTGATATAGGTGTACCATTTGGGTAGCTCTTTGCGGCCCAACACATTGCGCAGGGCTTGCTCACTGACCGCTTCGCCTTTTAGATGATGGGTGTACACAAGGTTTAACATATCGAGTAAGCTGAGCAGCGGATGGCGCGGGTAGACTTCTTCGGTCTCAAAAATGGTCAAGGTATAGCTGATCTCAACGCCTAACAAAATCAAATTCCAAGACAGGTATATCCATAACAAAAAGATAGGCAAGGCGGCAAAGGCTCCGTAAATGGCCTCATAGCTGGTAAAGTTTGCCATCACTGTACCAAACAGATGCTTCATCAGCTCAAAGATAATCGTCACAAAGACCCCAGCGATGGCTGCATTTTTTGCGGGCACACGGGCTTTGGGAATAAACCAATACATCCCTATAAAGCCGGCCATGGTGATACCAACCGACACCACTTGTACCCAAAACCCCCAATCAATACCGTAGCCTGCTATTTGACGATTTAAAAAACTCAAGCTTTGTACCGTGCTCGAAGCGATAAACGCCGTACCCAGCACCATAGGCCCCAAGGTCACAATCGTCCAGTAGCGTAGCAGACTCTTTATACCACCTGAGCGGCTCTCCACCCGCCAGATTTGATTAAAGGCACGCTCAATGGTGGTCAAGGTCATGATGGTGGTAAAAAACAGCACCATGGCGCCGATGATGGTAAGGTTCGATGATTTTTCAGCGAAGCTATTGATATACTCACTGACTTGCATGCTCGATTGCGGCAATAAGTTGCTATAAATCACCTCGTATATCTGCGCTCTGACGGATGCCAGTGCTGGTACAGAGGACAGTATCATGAGCAAAACGGTCAATACAGGCACGATCGACAGCATGGTGGTATACGTAAGGGAGGCAGCTTTTTGTTGGCAGTTGTCTTCAAAAAAGTGCCGCGTCAAAAACCGTAAAAACTGGAACCAGCGCTGATGTAAAAATGGGAGTCTTTTGCTTAAGTTTTCCATAGTGACCGTTTAGCAAGAAGTAGAGAGACAATAGTGTAACAAAGATGCGTCGTTATCATCTGCCGTTTAATTGTGTCAAAATGCACAGCGGCTCAATGCACAGCGGCTCTTTGATAAGGCATCGCGTAACCGTAGCTGGAGTAGGTGCTCGTAAAATAGTCGTCAGCTGGTTTGCATGTCGGTGAATGACTGGGGCATAATGAGCACATCATCGCATCGCCTATCGCGGGCGATATCGTTATTGATCGGTAAATAATGACACATAGATAATAATATCAATGATTTTATGAGGAAGGACGGTTAATGAGTCAGGCCAACCCTTACGTTTTGGTGCTTTATTATTCAAATTATGGCACGACGAAGACATTAGCATACGCCATCGCTCAAGGTATCGAAGAGGCTGGGATGACAGCGCGCATCCGTACAGTGCCGACCGTCGCGCCTGAGACCACGTCCAGCAAACCTGCGATTCCTGATGAGGGCGATCTGTATTGCACTATGGACGATCTCAAAGATTGTAGCGGCCTTGCACTCGGTAGCCCCACGCACTTTGGCAATATGGCCGCGCCCATGAAGTACTTTTGGGACAATACGGTCACGCTTTGGCTGGCGGGCAATCTACAAAACAAACCTGCCTCAGTATTTACGGCGACAGGTTCGATGCATGGTGGCCAAGAGTCCACATTGCTCACGATGATGTTGCCATTGATGCATCACGGTATGATCATCGTTGGGGTACCGTATGCTGAACCTGCATTAAATCGGACGCATCGCGGCGGGACGCCTTATGGTGCCAGTCATGTGAGCGGTGCATTACATGACCAGCCAGTCTCTGATGATGAGCGCGAGCTCGGTATCGCTCAAGGTCGGCGTTTGGCGATTAGTGCCCGTGCATTGGCGCAGGCCAATTGGCAACGATAAACGGCTTTTGTCTTCTACTATCTTTTATCTTCTATCTTCTACTATACTGTCAGTAGCCCCCAACTGTCGCTGCTGTGAATGAGGAAACCTGTATCTCTAATGGCTACCAACCGCTCTGATAGCGACACCCATAGCAACGCGCCAACTGTAGAGTCTGGGCGCGCGGCCACACCGCAAAAACCTATTACGCCCATGCGTCAGCGCTTGATGATGACGTGGCTGATTTGGTTGGTGTATAGACTGCTTGGGTTGCCTATCTTAATCAATGTGTTTAATGCCAGTCACCCTGATATTGTGGGCGGTATCGCATGGCAAGCACTATGGCTTTTGCCAGCTTTTATACTGACGCCATGGATCGTGCGCGGGCGCTCGCCTTATGCATTACTGGTCGGTAGTATGTTTACTCTAGTATATTTGGGCGCAAGTGGAGTGGTGCTGTTTACTCGCGCGTATGGCAGCAGCTGGGCGGAAATAGCGGTATATCTGTTTGATTTTGTATTGTTGTTTGCCATCAATGTTTGGCTGTTTATTTTACTAAAACGCCTGCCGTCGATGAATAATGTCGTCAAGAAGCCGCGCTCTCGCTAGATTGATTTTTACCTCTGCTGTTGGCATAAAAAATCTTAGATAACAAAAAGATTGGATAACAAAAAGCGGCACTCTCATGTAGAGTACCGCTTTTTTTATAAGGCTCGCTCAGCGTCAAGTGAGCGATAAGCTGAAACTTAATTGACCTTAGTCAGCTCTAGATCCATCTTTTTACCATCGTTAATCTGACTGACTTTTACGGGCAGATAATCCAAGCTTGGCGCTAACCAAAAACTGGTTGAGCGGTCATTGTCGTCATGAATACGGTCAACACGGACAGTATCAAAGGTACCGGCTGGTACCGTGACTTTGGTATTGCCCGATTTTTTAAATGGCGTTTTTTCTACCTTGTCTTTTTTGGCCATGTAGTAGTTACCAGAGAACTTACCGTTTAGTAAATCTTGACGAATTTGCACCTCAAGACTTAAGTCATCAAAGGCTTGCTGCGCCATATCCATGGTCATGGTTTTGCCTTTATAAGTACTGGTGACTTTTTTGCTGCTTGGGTTAAAGCTTAGCTTGTGCGTACGGCCGAGACCCAGCAGTTTATAAGTGGTGCTGGCCTGCGTTGGAATGACGTTGTTACCCTTGATGGTAAAGGTACTGCTTTGCGACGCATTGGCAACACCTGCCACCCGTGCTTTGACATTATACTTCCAAGTATTGCCCGATTTGCCTAGCGTACGGGTGGCGGTGCCTTTGTATTTGTCTTCTACCGTAAAGCTATAATTGGCACTAGAGGGCTGGACGGTTTTGGCGCTAGCGAGGGTGGGTGCGGTCATACTCAAGGCTCCAATAGCAGCAATGCTCACACCTGTGGTGAAGGCGGACAATACTGTCGATTTGCTGCGGGCGGGGTTGTTAATGTTAGATTTAGATATAAAGCTCATGGATAGTCCTTAATACATTCTGTTTATCACTGTCTGTTTAAAACTGCTTGAGCAGTGGTAAATTATTGCTATTATTATGATCTCAGAGACTATGATGGTCATACTCTGTTACACTTTCAAGGCAGGCGCTCCCAAGTGACGTTTGCCTCTTGTAGCCAATATTGCTAGCCATGCGGTCGTCCTATCTGTACGTAACTTGCTGTAAAATCAGTAAGGCACAGCGCTGCCTACAAAGTTACCCAATAAGGCTGCCTGATAGCTAATATACGAACAAGATAAAAAATTCTTGTAAATTTTTGGTTTTTACACTTGAACCAAACTCCCCCTGCCCCCACTTTTTGATACAAGCTCAAAGCTTATCTATGAGATGTCACTTTTTGGTCACATTTCTTATAGATACTGGTCTTGAGACCATTAATTCAAATAAACCCTTTAACGTTATAACCAACTTTTGGAGTCATATCGATGAACATTCGTCCTTTACATGACCGTATCGTCGTTCGCCGCGTAGAAGAAGAGCAAAAGACTGCTGGTGGTATCTTACTACCTGGTTCGGCACAAGAAAAACCATCACAAGGTGAAGTGTTGGCAACAGGCAATGGTCAGATTCGTGACAATGGTGACATTCGCGCGTTAGATGTAAAAGCTGGCGACAAAGTCTTGTTCGGTCAATATGCTGGTCAAACTGTGAAAGTTGACGGCGAAGAACTACTTATTATGAAAGAGTCTGATGTATTGGGTGTGCTAGAAGGCTAGTCCTTTTGAGTATGATTGAGTACTCAGCATATCTTTGACCATAGACGTCTGTAATGAACTATATTTAATGACGCTCATTTAAAACGTCAAGCTGGTCAATACACTATCGACTCATTTGAATGTATTTTTATACTTATAATAATGGAGTAAATTAACATGGCAAAAGATGTAAAATTCGGTATTGATGCTCGTAAACAAATGATGGACGGTGTCAACGTTTTGGCAAACGCTGTAAAAGTCACGCTAGGCCCTAAAGGTCGCAACGTGGTGATTGACAAGTCTTTTGGCGCACCAACCATCACCAAAGACGGTGTGTCGGTTGCCAAAGAGATCGAGCTTGAAAACAAATTCGAAAACATGGGCGCGCAGTTGGTTCGTGAAGTCGCGAGCCGTACCAACGATGTCGCTGGTGACGGTACCACGACTGCAACCGTACTTGCTCAATCAATTTTGCAAGAAGGCATGAAGTCTGTCGCTGCTGGCATGAACCCAATGGATCTAAAACGCGGTATCGACAAAGCGGTACGCGAAGCGGTTAAAGAGATTCATAACCTATCTACCCCAGCTGATGATCACAAAGCAATCGCCCAAGTAGGCTCTATCTCTGCCAACTCAGACACCAAAATCGGTGAGCTGATCTCGCAAGCGATGGAAAAAGTCGGCAAGCAAGGCGTGATCACGGTTGAAGAAGGTTCAAGCTTTGAAGATACCCTAGAAGTGGTTGAAGGTATGCAGTTTGACCGTGGTTATATCAGCCCATACTTTGCCAACAAGCAAGACAGCCTAACAGCTGAATTTGAAAACCCATACATCTTGCTAGTTGACAAAAAAATCAGTAACATCCGTGAAATCGTGCCACTACTTGAGCAAGTGATGCAGCAAAGCAAGCCATTGCTAATCATTGCTGAAGACGTAGAAAACGAAGCATTGGCTACGTTAGTGGTCAACAACATGCGTGGCGGCCTAAAAACTTGTGCTGTTAAAGCACCAGGTTTCGGCGATCGTCGTAAGGCCATGCTAGAAGATATCGCAACGCTCACTGGCGGTACGGTCATCTCTGAAGAGATTGGTCTGAGCCTTGAGACGGCGACCCTAGAGCAATTGGGTACTGCGAAAAAAGTCACTGTTGGTAAAGAAAACACCGTCATCGTCGATGGTGCTGGTAACAAAGCAGACATCGATAACCGCGTTGAGTCTATCAACCGTCAAATCGCAGAGTCTACCTCTGACTACGACAAAGAAAAGCTACAAGAGCGTGTGGCAAAACTAGCAGGCGGCGTAGCAGTTATCAAAGTCGGCGCGGCTACTGAAACTGAAATGAAAGAGAAAAAAGACCGCGTTGACGATGCGCTACATGCCACTCGCGCTGCGGTTGAAGAAGGTGTCGTCCCTGGTGGCGGTGTTGCATTAGTCCGTGCGATGAGTGCCTTGTCTGACTTAACTGGCGACAACGACGACCAAAACGCAGGTATCAACATTCTACGCCGCGCGATGGAAGCACCACTTCGTCAAATCGTCACCAACTCAGGCGAAGAAGCATCAGTGGTCGTCAATGAGGTGAAAGGCGGTAGCGGTAACTATGGCTATAACGCTGCGAGTGGCGAGTATGGCGATATGCTAGAGATGGGTATCCTTGACCCTGCCAAAGTATCACGCTCAGCATTAGAAAACGCAGCCTCTGTTGCCGGTCTGATGCTCACGACTGAAGCGATGATTACTGATCTACCAGAAGGTGATGACCCAATGGCTGCTATGGGCGGCGCTGCTGGTGGAATGGGCGGTATGGGTGGAATGGGCGGCATGATGTAATTTATGCCTCGTTATAGCAAAATAATAAAGTCATACTCGCTTTTGTAAGAATGTACAGTCAGTAGATATTTCTACTGACTGTCAACCGTCCAGTCGGGTTGCTGTCACCATATGACTGGTTTTAAGTTAAACTAGAATAGACAGCAAAGTCTGAGCTGCTTCACCCCGACTCATTATGAGACGTGGAGCAACGTTATAGGAGTGTCTGGTTTTATGGCACAACCGATTTCGACGGGTTCAGCAGCTCTAACTGTTCGTATAAGTGCTTTGATTGCTTTATATACTACTTTTATATATCTTGATCCTATTGCTCTTGTATTAGCGCTTATAGTTTTGTGGTTGCTAATAGAACGGTAAGAGTAGGGTACGTAGCTTGGGAAGTTACGTACCTTTTTTTATTAGTTTTTGTAAAACCCTTACTGATTCTTCTCATCACGACGAAACGTCCACGTCTTATCATCAGACAGCTCATCGACATAATAATATCCTGCCAAGTCAAACTGCTTTAATTGCTCAGCCTTGGTCAATTTATTGTCAGCAGCATATTTCACCATCAGGCCGCGCGCTTTTTTGGCATAAAAGCTAATTACTTTATAGTTGCCGTTTTTTTCGTCCTCAAATCTAGGCGTGATAACCTTAGCATTTAACGTTTTCTTTTTTACCGACTTAAAATACTCATTAGACGCTAAATTAATCAATACCTTGTCTTCGCTATTTGCCAGCCGCGCATTGATTACCTTGGTGACTTCCTCGCCCCAAAACTCGTATAAGTTATCTCCGCGCTCATTTTTCAGCTTAGTGCCCATCTCTAAGCGGTACGGCTGAATCAAATCTAGTGGTTTCAATACGCCATACAGCCCCGACAAAATACCCAAATGCTCATTGACGTAGATGGCAGTGTCCTTGTCCATACCATACATATCCAGACCCGTATAAACATCGCCATCAAATAGATAAGCGGCAGGCTTGGCGTTTGCGGTGGTAAAAGGTTTGTCATTATCCCATTGCCACTGCTGGTTGCGCGCTGCATTGAGCTGCGCCAAATCGTCAGAGATGCTCATCAGCGCTTGCAAATCAACCGGCTCTTTTGTCTTAAGTATTTTCATTAATGCCTGCGCATGGTCAATCAGCTCAGGCTGGCTATAGTAGTTGCCTAGGTTGACAGGGATGTCGTCTGTCTCATTTAAAGACTTGGCGGGAGAGAGTAAAAAATACATGGCTAATCCTTATTCTGTGAAGTCAATGACTTATCCATCGCGGTGTCAAGTGCTCTGATTATACCTTATATGCAATTTTAACGTGATTTGACGTCATGGTTGAGGGATTTTGCTGCTTTATCGAGTAATAATAAACATTTGAAAGGTAGTTAAGATGACCAGTAGGCTATATTTGGTAAGGGGTTAGCTTTCGTAGAAAAATAAAAGTTTTTAATATAACAATAAAAGTTATCCAGATGGTGTAAATGCCTAACTTTTAATTTTACTTGTTGGTCACCATTAGGCAATGAAAGTTGGCGGATGATGTCTCTATAATAAAAAGACATGATGGTGATGTAGTCATCATTTATTAAATTGATAGCCTTTGGTCAACATTTTGAACCAACAACGACCAAAGGTTTTTTTGTCCCCTGTGCTTTTTAAATGTGCGTTGAGGGTATTAAAGGTAGTCATTGAGACGTAAATAAAGTCATTAGACGTAAGTAAGGAGACGGTATGAAAATCGGTGTAATCAGTGCAGATATCGCAAGCGAGAGCCGTGTCGCGCTAACCCCAGACGCGGTCAAAAAACTGCGTAAGCTTGGGTTTGAGGTCGTCATCCAGTCAGGTGCAGGGCAGGCAGCCTACTATGCTGATGCGCTGTATCAGGCGGCAGGAGCCGACATTGCCAGCAGCAGCGCCGAGGTGATTGCCCAGTCTCAAATTATTACCACCATTCACGACTTGCCCACCGAAGTGACAGAGCATTTGAGAGCAGGCCAAATCGTCGTCGGTATGCTAGACCCTTACCGCAATACGCAGCTAGACACTTATGCTGCTAAAGGCGTTACGGCCTTTGCGATGGAGCTATTACCGCGCACACTGTCACGTGCCCAAAACATGGATGTGCTGTCGTCACAAGCCAACCTTGCAGGCTACAAAGCAGTGCTGCTGGCCGCCAATGAATACTCGCGCCCATTTCCGATGTTTATGACCTCGGCAGGGACAGTAAAACCCGCTAAAGTAGTGATCTTGGGTGTCGGTGTTGCAGGGTTACAAGCCATCGCGACAGCCAAGCGTTTGGGCGCGGTGGTAGAAGCCAGTGATCTGCGCCCTGCTGCGAAAGAGCAGGTGGAGTCGCTGGGCGGTAAGTGGCTGGATGTGCCGATGAGTGACGATGAAGCACAAAAAGCCAAAGCAACGGGCGGCTATGCGTGGACGCCATCAGAACAATATATCAAAGATCAAGCTGCAGTCGTCGATAAGGCGTTGAGCAATGCCGATATTGTCATTACCACAGCACAAATCCCTGGTCGCCAAGCTCCGCGCTTGGTTCATCAGGCAACCCTTGCCAAAATGAAAGCTGGCTCGGTGCTGATCGATATGGCAGCTGGCACAGGCGGTAACGTCGAGGGCAGTGCACCAAATGAGACTGTCACCACAGACAATGGCGTGCGTATCGTTGGCGCGGCCAATATTCCATCACAGCTAGCGGCGCAGTCTTCAGACTTGTATGCCAATAACCTTGTCAATTTTATCACCACCTTAATTGCACCAGCTGCTACAGATGACGCGTCAGCAAACAAACTGGCACTGAACTTAGATATGGAAGATGAGATTCAGGGTGCACTGGCAGTGACCCACGACAACCAAGTACGCTTGGCCAAACGCTAGCCCTTGCTGATCGCCATGCATTTGCCAGACACGAATAAATTTTTAGGAGGATAAGATGATTGCCACCATTTTAGCGGCAGCGCCTGCCGGTGCCGCCATGAGTAGCACACCATTTGTCGCGATTTTTACCGTATTTGTACTCGCTATCTTTGTTGGATATTACGTCGTCTGGGGCGTGACCCCAGCGCTACATACGCCATTGATGGCGGTGACCAACGCCTTATCAAGTATCGTGATCGTCGGTGCGATGCTACAGACCGTCCATATCGACGGCTCGATGATTACCCCGACCAGTTTTCTTGGTGCTTTTGCGGTATTTTTGGCCAGTATCAATATCTTTGGTGGTTTTGCGGTGACTGAACGTATGCTCGCGATGTTTAAGCCCAAAGCAAAAAAAGCGCCAGTAGCAACATCTGAAAATGGAGGTGATGCATGAGCGATTTAACCCAATTTATTGCCACCAATGCAGATTGGTTTTATTTAGTCGGCGCTATCCTCTTTGTTTTAACGTTACGCGGATTGTCGAGTCCAAAGACGGCGATTCGTGGCAACCGCTTTGGTATGGCAGCGATGGCCATTGCTGTTATCACCACCTTTTTCTTAGCAGAAGGCCCTGTACTGTGGTTAATCATCGGTGCGATGATCTTAGGTGCCATCGTCGGCATGTGGAAAGCAAAAACCGTTGCGATGACGCAAATGCCAGAAACGGTGGCGTTGATGCACTCATTTGTCGGTCTGGCGGCGGTGGCGATTGCACTGGCCACAGTACTGCATACCGAGCAGCAGCATGGTGCGGTTGCTCGTGTTGAGCTATTTATCGGGTGCTTTATCGGTGCGATTACTTTTTCTGCCTCTGTCTTTGCTTTTGGTAAGCTTGCGGCAAAAAGCTGGGCAAAAACAGTCACTGGCGGCTGGGTAAAACCTGTTCAAGCCTTGCTATTTATAGCGATGATTGGGTTTGGCGGAGTGTATTTTGTCACGGATTCCTTGCCCGCGTTTTATGCGATGGCAGTGATTGCAGTGATTTTTGGCTGGATGTGGATTGCGCCCATCGGCGGCGGTGATATGCCAGTGGTCGTGTCGCTACTGAACTCATTTTCAGGTTGGGCGGCAGCAGGTATTGGCTTTACGCTGGGCAACTCGATGCTTATTATCGCAGGTTCGCTCGTCGGCTCCTCAGGTGCGATTTTGTCTTATATCATGTGTAAAGCCATGAACCGCTCTCTACTAAACGTTTTGTTTGGTGGTATGGGCACGTCAGCGGCCGCTGCAGGCGATGATGATGGCGCACCAAAAACATATAAAGCAGGCTCAGCAGAAGACGCAGGGTTCCTTATGTCCAATGCCAGCAATGTGGTCATCGTACCAGGTTACGGTATGGCACAAGGCCGCGCGCAAAATGCGGTAAAAGAGCTATACGAGCTGCTAAAAGAAGAAGGTGTCAACGTTCGCTTTGCCATTCATCCTGTTGCTGGTCGTATGCCAGGGCACATGAACGTACTATTGGCAGAGGCCGACGTGCCTTATGACGATATCCTAGAGATGGATGAGATTAATTCCGACTTTGCCAGTACCGATGTGGTCTTGGTCATCGGTGCCAACGACGTCGTCAACCCGTCAGCAAAAGACGATCCGACATCTCCTATCTTTGGTATGCCCATTTTAGAAGCCAACAAAGCGCAAACGGTAATGGTCATCAAGCGTTCGATGAGCACCGGCTATGCAGGTCTTGATAACAGCCTCTTCTATATGGACAAAACCATGATGATCTTTGGCGATGCCAAAAAGATGGTCGAAGAGATGGTACGTAGTATCAATGGCGGCGGTCATTAATCGCTAAAATCAGCTTTTTAGCACAAGTTTTGAGTATGTTTTCTTAAATAAAAAAGTCACTTAGGTGGCTTTTTTGCGTTAAGGTAGGCCATCTTTCTATTCAGTTAGACTTTATACAAAATCAGAATTAAGAGAGTCATTTATGAACATGTTGATACGTTTTTTTATTATGATCAGTTTGCTAAAACAGCAGCGTAATAAACAGTCAGTAAAACAGTGTCTGAGCGCCGAGATGTTGGCCGCACCGATAGTACGTCAGTACCGTGTCTTGCCGCACGATATGGGGTTTCGCGATCATCTGCCCAATTATCGTTATTTGTCTTTTATAGAATTAAACATCACCAATTGGCTGATGACTTGCTGTCATCGAAAAGGGATAAAAAATCTTGGCTGGATTATTGCTATGCAAGAGATGGTCTATCTTAAAGAAATTAAATTTCTTAATAAAATGACAGTAAATAGCGTACTTGTCGGTTGGGATACAAAATACGTGTATTTTGAAACGCGGTTTTTTGTCAAACATCAATTGATGGGTATTGGGATGACGAAGTTTGTCTTGACCGATAAAAAAGGCAAGTGCGCGCCGGCGGTATTGGATATGCTCGGCGAGCAGACACATGACGTCATCGACTCATGGAATGCGCATCAAGTAGCGATAAAGTCTGCGCCAACTGTTCACTAGCTGACCGTAAGACAGTTTGGTGAAACAACATGGCTATAATCGGCTGCCGAAGTTTGGTACGATGTAGGCTGCTAAATCGTCGATAAGAGAACTGACAAAAGAGCTGACAAGCGATCGCGCCACTCAACGTAATATTTTTAACTGACACAAGCTAAGGAGCCACCATGACCCCGCAAAAACTAAAATGGACAGACAGCCTCGATATCGCCATTGAGCTTTATGAGAAGTTTCCAGAGGTCGACCCGCAGTACATTCGTTTTACTGATTTGCACCGCTGGGTGACTGAGCTTGAAGGCTTTGATGATGATCCGCAGCGCTCAAACGAAGGTATTTTAGAAGCCATTCAAATGAATTGGATCGATGAAGCCGATTAAGGCGATTTTCTTCTTTAACAGTACATCCAATAACAATAACAGAGAACAACAGGGCAGGCAGCATCATGACGTCTCAAATTAAAGAGTTAGCCGAAGCGATAGCTTGTAATGGTATTAGCATTCGTACCACCAATCACGCTGAAATTAGCCATGAAACGGCGAAACTGGGCCGCTTATGGCAAAAGTTTTATCAAAATCACATGGGCGACTTGCCTGAAGGTGAAGATATTTATGGCGTTTACCACAATTATGAGAGCGATGATTTGGTCGGCGCTTTTGATGTGGTGGCCAGTTGGGAGGTGACGGGTGAACCTGAGGCCTCAAACGCGCCTAATCCTGCAGGCGGCTTGGTCGCGGTAAACATTCCTGCAGGCAAGTATTTGGTTTTCTCTGAAACAGGCAATATGCCAAATACGGTAATGAATGCATGGGAAAAGGCATGGGAGTACTTTAACGATCCAAACTGTGAACACACTCGCAACTTTGATGTAGACTTTGAGCACTATATCGATGGGAATTTAGAGTACGGCCAAGTCGACCTTTATATAGGTATTAAATAAAGCCGTAACTAGGGCGTGTCCTTATTTTAAAAATGGCGATAAAAATGAGATAAATCGCCGTCAAACAAGGAAAATAGCGCAGATAATATTGAGATATTAGTCAGCTATTTGACACCGT
>NZ_JAGBKN010000068.1:0-305 GCF_017498075.1 Psychrobacter halodurans | reverse complement strand
AAAAAAGAGGAATTACCCATGGCAAAGGCCAAGTTTGAACGCAACAAGCCACACGTCAACGTCGGCACCATCGGACACGTTGACCACGGTAAAACAACCCTAACTGCCGCTATCGCAACCGTAGCAGCAAAAACCTCAGGCGGCGAGGCCAAAGACTACGCAGCCATCGATAGCGCGCCTGAAGAAAAAGCACGTGGCATCACCATCAATACCTCACACGTAGAGTATGACACCGACACCCGTCACTACGCCCACGTTGACTGCCCAGGTCACGCCGACTACGTTAAAAACATGATCACCGGTGC
>NZ_JAGBKN010000067.1:0-305 GCF_017498075.1 Psychrobacter halodurans | reverse complement strand
GCACCGGTGATCATGTTTTTAACGTAGTCGGCGTGACCTGGGCAGTCAACGTGGGCGTAGTGACGGGTGTCGGTGTCATACTCTACGTGTGAGGTGTTGATGGTGATGCCACGTGCTTTTTCTTCAGGCGCGCTATCGATGGCTGCGTAGTCTTTGGCTTCGCCGCCTGAGGTTTTTGCTGCTACGGTTGCGATAGCGGCAGTTAGGGTCGTTTTACCGTGGTCAACGTGTCCGATGGTGCCGACGTTGACGTGTGGCTTGTTGCGTTCAAACTTGGCCTTTGCCATGGGTAATTCCTCTTTTTT
>NZ_JAGBKN010000066.1:0-344 GCF_017498075.1 Psychrobacter halodurans | reverse complement strand
TTGCGCGGTTAATCCCCGTGCTTACGGGGAACAGATTTGCTATAGCATTTTTGTCGTATCAAACGACGGTTAATCCCCGTGCTTACGGGGAACAGAAAAAAATTCTATATTGCATCATGTCGATTTACGGTTAATCCCCGTGCTTACGGGGAACAGCAACTCATAGGCACTATGGTATAGATATGTGGCGGTTAATCCCCGTGCTTACGGGGAACAGATTGACAGTTTCAGAACCATTTTTTAGGGTAGCGGTTAATCCCCGTGCTTACGGGGAACAGCTCGCTATCAGCCGCCTGCGCGTTGATAACGTCGGTTAATCCCCGTGCTTACGGGGAACAGTGTAC
>NZ_JAGBKN010000065.1:0-484 GCF_017498075.1 Psychrobacter halodurans | reverse complement strand
CCATTAATGGTAATGGTCAAGGTAGCCGTTGATTTATCACCGTCAGCATCGGTCATGGTATAAGTAATACTATCCTGCAGCGTCTCACCATCATTAAGCGCATTTACATCGGCATTATTATTATCCAACGTATAGGTATAGGTGCCATCAGCATTGATGACAAAGCCACCATAGCTGCCCGCTGCAGATTTTGCTTCAACGGCAGGTGCCCCTTTACCATCCACGCCAAAGTCATCATTGGTGGTCACAATACCACTAGCCACCAATTGGGTGTCTTCTGTCACGCTATTGGCATCATCTTTAGCAACAGGCGCACTGTCGGTAATCGCGATATCTAAACTGCCATTGCTGGTCTTGCCATTACTGTCGGTGGCGATAATAGCAATCTCATCTAAGACAGGCGCATTTTCAGTGTGTTCCTGTACTTCTGGATCATAACTGTAGCTCACCTCTCCTGTCGTAGGGTCATAGCTCTTAACAACCA
>NZ_JAGBKN010000064.1:0-506 GCF_017498075.1 Psychrobacter halodurans | reverse complement strand
ACCAACACTGATGACATCGCAGACATCAATGCTGGTCGCACCGGTATTGTCCGTCAAGACGCAGGCACAGGCGCGATCACAGTAGGCGCTCAAACGGGCGGTACCAGCGTTGACTTTACCAATACCGATGGCGTTAATCGTCAACTAACAGGCGTTGCCAGTGCAGGAGACATTACTCTTGCTGCCAATGCAAACAATGCCGTCAACGCAGGCGATGTAAATACGGCAGTTACAGGCTTAACCAACGCTGGTCTTAACTTCCAAGGTGACGATGGTACATTGATTGATCGTAACCTTGGCGACACACTGACCATCACAGGTGGCGAGACGGACTCAAACAACCTAACCGCAGGTAATATCGGTGTGGTCGCAAACGGTACCGGTGGTCTGAGCGTACAGCTGGCCAAAAACATTGCTGTTGACAGCGTAACCACCGGCAACACCGTCACTAATAGCGATGGTGTCAAAGTTGATGATGGTGCAGGCAATGCAACCACCATCACCAC
>NZ_JAGBKN010000063.1:0-568 GCF_017498075.1 Psychrobacter halodurans | reverse complement strand
AAATCGATGCGCTCATATGAACGGGCAACTGGTATAAATTTTCCTTGCTTGCTGTGTCTACGCTGACAGATGCTGCGCAAAATTCATACCAGCTGTACTGTATCGGTCTTAAAGTGAGTTAACTATATAGTCAATCCAACTTAAAGTTGTAACAGCAGACATTGCTGAATAAATGATTTAGATTATTCTTACCCCAGCATTGCCTGAGCGTTTTTACTTCAGCCCACTTCTTCTCAATAGGGTTTAGATCAGGGCTGTAAGGCGGTAGCCAAAGAATACGATGACCATGTCGGTTTAATAGCTTTTTGATACGTTTGTTCTTATGAAGTCTGGTACTCGAGCATAGCTCTCCCCTTGCACTCGGGCAAAGCAGTGCTTTGCTTTATCCTCGCTCATGTCCATGATGATGACACATTTGTGACCAAGCTTTGGAATATGTCCTTGTTGTGAAGCGGAGTCTGGTTATCAGGACTTTATAGTCAGTCTTTTATAAATAAGATACAATGCTTTTAAAATAAAGAGAAAGATATAATCATTATGACTTACTCAGCAGACTTTCGAACGCAAG
>NZ_JAGBKN010000062.1:0-594 GCF_017498075.1 Psychrobacter halodurans | reverse complement strand
TTTTAAATATGGCGCAGCGGACGGGACTCGAACCCGCGACCCCCGGCGTGACAGGCCGGTATTCTAACCAACTGAACTACCGCTGCTTAGGTCGTCTTAGCATTTTGCCTTTATAAGGGCCCACTTGCTAATAAGTGGTGGGTGATGACAGGCTCGAACTGCCGACATTCTGCGTGTAAGGCAGACGCTCTACCAACTGAGCTAATCACCCTGAGAAGCGTTAAAAATGGCATTGCAATTTTTGCTTCGCAAGAGAATTTTCCTTAAAGGGAAGATTCTAACAGAAGCTGACTGACTAAAGCCGCGCTCTGTGGGTGTGTATTATATAGATTTACACATGGCTGTCAAACGGTATTTTGCCTTTTTTTCATAATTTTCTTTTATTTTAAAAAAATAATCAGCAAACCTATGTTTTTATTAATTTTATATTTTTTAAAATTTACAGATATTTCTAATATTGACGCATTCTGGATGCACAGCTTGGCTCGCTATCCCATGTTATAGTGAGTTCAGTATAAAAACGATACAGTGGGACTGGGATAAATTTTACGCAGCCTCTGTCGGCGCAGGCACAGCACGCAAGGAAAATTTATA
>NZ_JAGBKN010000061.1:0-604 GCF_017498075.1 Psychrobacter halodurans | reverse complement strand
CTCGTCCTGATGAGGTGCGTATTATAGACGCTTTATTTGATAAGTCAAGAACTAATTTGGTTTATTTTAAATCAGTTGGTTAGACTTGGATTTTAAGATGATGAATCATTCTTTAAATGAGTCATTCTTTAATCCGCCTTCCCTTTCGACTGGGTGGCATTATACGCGTATTTGGGTGGGGGTCAAGGGGTGTTTAATCTTTTATTTAAAATAAATCATAACTCATTGAAATATATACGTTAAAAACTAAAATTATACTAAGTCTTTAAAACCACAACTACAACCATACTCTATATACTCGGTAAACGAAGCTTGCAAACATTGATATTCCCATCGTCTGGGCATACTTTCAATAATAAAAGCTTGTCTATAAGATAGTAGTTTAGAAGACGATTATTTTCAAAGCAATTGGGATCCAATTTAAAGACTATTTAAGATCGCTGAGAGATATGAAAGATAAAAATAACCTCTAAACAATCAGATAAAAAAAGCCCCCTAACAATCAAGTTAGGGGGCTTTTTAGGAATAGGGAGCTGACGATGACCTACTCTCACATGGCCGGAGCCACACTACCATTGGCGCAACGATGTTTCACTTCTGAGTT
>NZ_JAGBKN010000060.1:0-641 GCF_017498075.1 Psychrobacter halodurans | reverse complement strand
GTTTGAGCGCCTACTGTGATCGCGCCTGTGCCTGCGTCTTGACGGACAATACCGGTGCGACCAGCATTGATGTCTGCGATGTCATCAGTGTTGGTGGTAGTACGACCATCTAGGTTCTCTAAGGCTGAGCCGACGTTGTTGACGGTGATGTTAGTGCCGGTGTTAGTACCGTCATCAAGCTTATAGCTTAGGTCATTAATTGTGCCTGTGGCTGCGTCATAGTTTGCACCGCCGCCTAAGTTGCTTGCTGTGCTGTTACCTAAAGCGTCAGTCTTCGCGTCACCTGCACTTGCTATCGCGTCTAGTTGGCCTTTGTTAATGGCTTGGTCAGCTGCAGTTGCGTCAGCCACACCACTGATCTGCCCCGTCGTTCCGTCCAATACGATGTTGTTAGTCACTGGGTTAGAGGGGTCGGTGTTGTCAACGCCGCTGACACTGATGTTACCTGCGCCTACTGTGGTCACGTTGTTGCCATTTGTGATGGTTGAACCGGCAGCAGTATAGTCCGCGCTGTTGTTATTGTCATCAACCACGCTTGTACCAGCAGTGGTGATGGTGGTTGCATTGCCTGCACCATCATCAACTTTGACACCATCGCTATTAGTGACGGTGTTGCCGGTGGTTACGCTGTCAACAGCAAT
>NZ_JAGBKN010000005.1:0-152485 GCF_017498075.1 Psychrobacter halodurans | reverse complement strand
GGCACTGGCGGCGGCTATTTTTCAGACAATACGCAGTGAAATTTTCGAAGCCTAGTCATTCTAGGATAGACAATTTCGCCATGTATTGGCAAAAAGTAGCCCCGCCCCGAAGGGCTGATGCTAAAATCACCCCAAACGGTGTTGTAAACCTAGCTAAGGCCTCAACATTATCGTCGGTTTACGCCTAGTTTGGTGCGATTTTATCTATCAGCAGTCCTAATATTTGAATGTTCAATACGCCCTAAACTAAAGCATACTCGCTTGCAATAATTGCTTGGCATACGGATGCTTTGGATTGTCAAAAACAGCTTCGGTCGCTCCAGACTCGATGCTCGTGCCTTCTTTTAGTACCATGATATGCTGGCATAAAGCGCGCACAACCTTTAGATCGTGACTGATAAACACATAACTGAGCTGTAGTTTTTCTTGAATCTCTCTTAGCAAACTGACCACTGTGACCTGCGTCGTGCTATCAAGCGCGGACGTTGGCTCATCAAGTATCAATAGGCTTGGCTGCATGATTAGCGCACGGGCAAGCGCCACCCGCTGACGCTGACCGCCTGATAGCTCATGCGGATAGCGCTGGGCAAACTCACTCGGCAGATGCACTGTCGCTAAGCTCTCTATAACAGCGCTGTGACGTGTTTTTTTATCGACACCTTGAACCAACAGTCCTTCTTCGATGATTTGCATCACGGTCATGCGTGGGTTGATACTGGCAAAGGGGTCTTGAAATACCATCTGAATCTGCGAGCGGAATTTTCGCAGCTCACTCCTAGACAACGCCGCGATATCTTGGCCGTTCACCACAATCTGACCACTGATACGCGCTTGATGACTCAGTAATTGGCTCAGCGCCAGGGCAATGGTGGTTTTGCCAGAGCCAGATTCACCAACGATACCGAGCGCCTGCCCTTTTTGCAGCGTCATATCGACGTTTTTTACCGCATCAAACCAGCGCTTGACGCCGCCAAACAGACTTTTTTCAATCGGAAACTGTACTTGTAAATGACTGACTTGCAATACGGTTAGCCGCTGGCTTTCATTCTCAAATAAATTCAGCGCTTGTCCAAAGTCTTGAGCTATGAGCGAGCGGGTATAGTCGGCTGCTGGCTGATTAAACACCTCTGCAGTTGGCCCCTGCTCAATCGTTTGTCCTTGGCGCATGACGATGACTTCATCACTGTAGCGCCTAACCAAATTAAGATCATGGCTGATGAGTATCATCGCCATCTGATGCTGCCGCTTGAGCTTATCTAGCAGCTCAAGAACCTCATGCTGAAGAGTGACATCCAGCGCAGTGGTCGGCTCATCAGCGATTAAGATATCAGGCTGCTGCGCCAATGCCATGGCGATCATTACCCTCTGGCGTTGGCCACCAGACAGCTCATGTGGATAGCGATGCAGCTTGTCAGCAGGGTCAGTAATATTGACATCGTCCAGCAAGGTGATACTCCTGTCTCGCCAGTGCTTTTTGGGTACGCCGCTTAGACGCAACGACTCGGCGATTTGCTTAGCAACGGTATGTAATGGGTTCAGCGCTGTCATCGGCTCTTGAAACACCATAGCAATGCGCTGACCACGGATAGCGCGCAGCGATGCATCACGTGTTTTATGGTTGCTTATCGGCAATGTTGTCATTTTTGCCGCGTCTGCCAACTGCACTTCACCTGTGACGCTCAAACTTTCGGGTAACAGTCCCAACAGTGCAAGACTGGCGATCGACTTGCCAGAGCCTGACTCGCCGACGATAGCCAATGTCTCCCCTTGTCGCAGCTCGTACGTTAGCTTATCGACTAAAACGATATCTGCGTCAGTGACGATACTAAGTTTATCTACTACCAGCATCAGCTTGTTTTGTACATTGCTATGATTGTCACCTAAAAGGCTGCTTTGTTCAGTAGTAGTTATCATATTGGCGTTTATCATCTTATCAGTTGTCATTTCAGGAGCGCCTCGGATCAAAGGCATCACGCAGCGCTTCGCCAACGAAAATTAGCAATGATAAGATAAAAGTCAGACTAAAAAACCCTGATAAGGCCAGCCAAGGGGCATCAAGGTTGTTTTTGCCTTGTACCATCAGCTCACCAAGTGACGGCGAGCCAGGCGGTAAGCCATACCCTAAAAAATCTAGCGCGGTTAAGGCAATGATATTGGCCGTTAGGATAAACGGCAACTGCGATAAGCTAGAGGCCAAGGCATTGGGCAAGATATGCCTCATCATAATACGGCTGTCCGACACCCCAAGGTTGCGAGCTGCGCGGACATAATCAAAGTTACGCGCCCGCAAAAACTCGGCGCGTACCAAACCGACCAACCCCATCCAGCCAAATAGCAGCATCATGGCAAACAGCATAAAGATGCTCGGACTAAATAGGCTTACCAAAATAATAATCATAAACAGCTGCGGCATCCCGCCCCACACTTCCATAAAGCGCTGGCCTGCTAAATCTACCCATCCGCCATAATAGCCTTGTATCGCCCCTACAATAATACCGATCATCGCCCCTGCCAGCGTCAAAGCGATACCAAATAACAACGACACCCGCATGCCATAAAGTATGCGCGCCAGCACATCACGGCCCAAATCATCCGTACCCAGCCAGTTTTGGCTATTGGGCGGCGCAGGATAAGGCAGACCCAGCGCAACATTTGGCGTCTGATCGGCAAAGGGAATGGGCGGCATCACATAAAAGCCTTGCTCATTAATCAGCGTTTGCACCGCAGGGTCTTTATAATTGGTTTCGGTCTCAAACACCCCGCCAAACGTCGTCTCAGGATAGGCCTTTAGCACGGGAAAATAGTAATCGCCTTGATACTGCACCAGTAGCGGCTTGTCATTGGCAATCACATTGGCTGCCATACAAAGGACAAATATCAGGGCAAAAATAGCGAGCGATACGACCCCAAGACGATTACGGCGAAAGCGGTTTAGGCGTGCTTGCCAGATAGGGCTTAAGCGGCGTTTTTTTGTCATCGTCATAGACGGACTTGCAGGCGCTGAAGGTAATGGTTGACTTGACATTAGCGCCCCTCAAAATCAATACGCGGATCAATGAGGTGATAACTTAAATCACTGATGAGCTGTAATAGTAGACCAACTAAGGTAAAGATAAACAGCGTGCCAAATATCACTGGATAATCACGCTGCTGAATGGCCTCAAAGCCAAGCAGTCCTAAACCATCGAGTTTAAAGATGATTTCAATAAGAAAATTACCGGCAAAGAAAATCCCAACGATGGCCGCGGGGATACCGGCGATGATAATCAGCATCGCGTTACGAAACACATGACCGTACAGCACTTGACGTGCGCCTAAGCCTTTGGCGCGTGCGGTGAGGACGTATTGCTTACCCAGCTCCTCTAAAAAGCTAAACTTGGTCAAATAAGTCAAACCCGCAAAACCGCCAACCGTACTTGCTAATAGCGGCAGTGCCAAATGCCAAAAGTAATCCTTCACTTTACCCAAGGTACTTAACTGATCAAAATTCTCGGAGGTCAGTCCCTGCAGCGGAAAGATATTCCAGTAGCTGCCGCCCGCAAAAAACACCAACAGTATGACGGCAAACACAAACACAGGTATCGCATGGCCAATGGCGAGCAGCATAGCGGTGGCTTTATCAATCCCTGAGCCGTGATGCATGGCTTTGTAGATACCAAGTGGGATGGCAATCATATATATCAGCAGCGTACTCCATAGCCCAAGCGAGATAGAGACTGGCAGCTTTTCTATAATCAGATCGGTCACCGTCTGACCCTTAAAAAACGACTCACCAAAATCTAAATGGGCGTAGCTCTTTAGCATCAGCCAAAAGCGCTCAGGCGCTGACTTATCAAAGCCATATTGCGCATTGATCGCAGCCACCATCTCCTCAGATAGGCCGCGCGTGCCTTGGTAGGTACTATCATTGCCGCCTGCACTGCCCGCACCGATACTGCCGCCGAGCGCATTGTCTTTTGCGCCCTGCTCAATCAATGCCAGCTGCTGCTCCACAGGACCGCCGGGCGCCGCTTGTACAATCACAAAGTTCGCCAACAATATCAAAAATAGCGTCGGTAATATCAGCAGCAATCTTTTTAAGATATAACGACCCATATGGCAGCTTCCTAAAATAATTAGAAGTTGTTTTTCAGCTCACGTAGCGCAGCAAATACCGTCAGTGATTTATCATCATCGATCGCCATCTTGGCCTTGACACCTGCGATCACACTCGGCTCTTGTGTGCGCAAAAACACATTGACAGCACGCTCATGTGCTAAGGTCACCGGCAGTGTCGGGGTGCCTTGGGCGGTTTTTTCTTCTGCTTGCGCCAATGCTTGCTGCATCGCTTCATTGGCAGGCTCGATAGAGAGACCAAAGCGTAGATTGCTAGCGGTATATTCGTGTGCCGGATACAATAATGTCTCGGCAGACAGTCCGTTTAAACGCTTAAAGCTCTCATGCAGCTGCTCTATCGTTCCTGTAAACACGCGGCCGCAGCCAGCACTAAACAAGGTGTCTCCGCAAAAGCAATGCTTTTGACCATCGATATCTAAGACATAAGCCACGTGACTTGCCGTATGACCCGACACGTCCCATACTTGCGCCGCGCAGCCCCAGGCGCTGACCGTGCTGCCGTCTTTGATGGTCTGGTCCTCATCGACCGTATGCTCGCCATGAGCCACCAGATGCGTCATCGGATAAGACTCTTGTAGCTCTGCCACACCGCCGATATGATCATGATGATGGTGGGTGGTCCAGATAGACGTCAGCTCCAGCTCATTGTCTTCTAGATAAGCAACGACAGGCTCAGCTTGACCCGGATCAATGACGATGGCTTGCTTGTTATTTTCATTAATGAGCGCCCAGATATAGTTGTCATTAAACGCTTTAATCGGGTGAATACGAATACTCATATCAAATCCTTACCAGTAGTTATAGGTGTTGCTTATCTTTTTATTCAAGTATTGAGAATGGCTATTTTTGATAAACGATACATTAGATATTGGGTGCCCAAGCCATCGTTTATTTTTTCAAGTAGTTATTAACGCGCGCTTCGGCTGCTTTATCCACCCACCAGTAGTCGATTCCGACTGCATTGGTCGGCAGTGTGCCATTATGGCGATACTGATTCCAGTAGGCAACATTGGTACTAGATTTGCCATATAGCGGGACCATATAGTGACCTGCGCGTAGCAGACGATCAAGGACGTGCGTATATAAGACAATCTCGTCACGACTTTCGGCGTCGCCTAATTGCTCTATCACCTCATCTATCGCCGCGTTTTTGATACCTGCCGTGTTTCGGTTGCCCGTCTCATCGGCAGCGCTACTACCCCAAAACCCTACTTGCTCAGCACCAGGCGATAAGCTTTGGGCAAATACATCGACCACCATATCATAATCAAAGCGGCGCATTCGCTCGTAATATTGTGGGCCATCGACTTGCCGCAAGGTCGCATCAAACCCTAGGCGCTTGAGATTACGAATATAAGGCAGCAACACACGCCCCATGGCCTCGCCCGTCATCAGCATCTCAATCCGAGCACGCTTACCATTAGGCTGATATAGCTGCATATCGTCATAATAAAAACCTGCATCTAGCAAAAGCGCACGCGCCTTTAATAACCCTTCACGATTAAAGCCACTACCATCGCTGGTGGGCAGTTGCCACTCCGTTAATACCGCACGGCGCTGTATCGGTTCAAGCTTAGATAGCAATGGACTCAATACCTGCATCTCGGTATGCGATGGCGTACCAGTAGCGGCAAGCTCCGAGCCATGAAAAAAGCTTTGCAGGCGCTCATAATGCCCATGAAACAGTGTCTTATTCATCCATTCAAAATCATAAGCGGCGCTCAGTGCTTGGCGGACGCGAATGTCTTGAAAAATGGGCCGGCGCAAATTCATCACCAGCGCCTGCATAGGTACTGGGTTTTGACTGCTGATGGTTTCTTTTTTAATGAGCCCTGCTTTTACCGCTGGGAAGCGATAACCAGTTGCCCAATTAGAGGCTTTATTTTCTGGGCGAAAGCGATATTGTCCAGACTTAAACCCTTCAAAAGCAATCTCATCACTTTGGTAATAGACAAACTTAATCCTATCAAAGTTATAGCGACCGCGATTGACCATCAAATCTCGCCCCCAGTAATTGGGGTCACGAACATAGCTGACTGAACGCCCCGCATCGACGCGGCCAAGCTTATAAGGCCCACTACCCATGAGCGGCGTTAGGCTGATTTTTTCAAAGTCGGTATCAATAGAGGACTTGGCAAACACTGGAAACTGCCCGACTGTTAATAGAATCTCTTTATTATCATCGGAGGTAAAGACAAACTTGACTCGCCGCTTATCGACAATTTGGATGTCTTTGATATCTCCCAAATAGCTACGAATATACATCGGGCCTTTATTTAATATGGCGTCATAAGTGGCTTTGACATCGGCGCTAGTGACCTCTGTGCCATCCCAAAAACGCGCCGCAGGATTGATATGATAGATAATCCAGCTGGTGTCCTCAGGGTCGTAGGTGACTTTGCTGGCCAACTGCGGATACATGGTAAAGGCTTCATCTAATGATCCGGTCATCAACGTGTCGTACAGATAGTCGGTACCGACCATCGCCACCCCCGTGGTCATCCATTTATTGGCCGCATTAAAGGTGCCGCGCGCATCGAGTGACAGCGTGCCGCCTTTGGGCGCATTTGGATTGGCATAGGGCATATATGGGGCGTCGGCATATTCAGTGGGACTATTATGACCAAGCGCTGTCGTGGTGACAGGCGCTGCCATAGCTATCGGCAGCCAGCCGATGATCAGAGCAAACAAAACGGTTTTTGGCAGGGCTTTTTTGAGCATCATGGGGGTATCAATAGACCTCTTTACTTACCGTACCTATCATCGCGAAAACGTGAGCATTATAGCCATAACACGTAAAAAACAATGCCAAGCTCTGCCCTCGGAAAATTTTATCATAACAAACTTAGGTTTTTTCACCTAATGATTTGCTGGATCGATGTCATCATGATCGAGGCTTTTTTCAATAATACAGCGCAGCGATGAGGTGGATTTACATCAGTGAGGAATAGTTTTAGGTATACAGCAGGTTTGCCCAGCGGTTTTTTGACTGACAATAAAAGCGCCTGCTCATAAAAAAAACGCCGCTTATAAAAGTGGCGTCCTTTTTGTCTTTTAGTATTTGTGTGATAGCGTTTGAATTATAGCGACCGCTTGATTAAGCATGTTTTTTTTCAAAGGCAATCATAAAATCCACTAGCTGCTGTACCCACTCAAGCGGTACAGCATTATAAATACTGGCACGCATACCGCCGACATCGCGGTGACCTTTTAGGTTCAATAGTCCTGCGGCCTCTGACTCTTCTAAAAACACCTTATCCAGACTGCTGTCTGCCAAGGTAAAAGGCACGTTCATGATAGAGCGATGCTCAGGAGCAACGGGGTTGTTATAAAAACTGCTGTCGTCAATGGTTTTGTAGAGCAAGTCGGCTTTTTGCTGGTTAATCTTGCCGATCGCAGCCACGCCGCCCTGCGCCTCTAACCAATCAAATACCAATCCTGCCAAGTACCATGAGTACGTCGCTGGGGTGTTTGACATCGACGCTTTTTCGACTTGGTGCTCATAGTTCATGAGCATAGGGCACCACTCACTGGCACGGCCAAGCAAGTCTTCACGGATGATGACAATGATAAGACCTGCCGGACCGATGTTTTTTTGGGCGCCGGCGTAAATCATGCCAAATTTTGACACATCTATCGGCTGCGACAAAATGCAAGAAGACATATCGGCAATAATAGGCGCGTCGACTTGTGGCGGCTCAAATATCTGTAGACCGTGAATGGTTTCGTTGGCACAGTAGTGAAAATACGCCGCATCGTCGCTTAGGTTCCACTCGCTTTGGGCTGGCACGTCAGTAAAGTTACTGTCTTTGCCAGTGGCGACCACATTGACTGCGCCCAACCCCAAGGCTTCATAGCGTTTGGCTTCTTTGACCGCTTTACCTGACCAAGCGCCCGTCGTTAAATAGTCACCGCGCCCACCATTTAATAAATTCAGAGGAATCGCCGAAAACTGTAAGCTGGCACCGCCTTGCAAAAACAGCACTTTATAGTTATCTGGAATCTCCATCAATGCCCGTAACTTGCTCTCAGCCTTTTCTGTGATAGCGACATAGTCTTTACTACGATGGCTCATCTCCATCACCGAAAGGCCGCGCCCTTGCCAGTCAAGCAGCTCGCTTTGTGCACGCTCTAAGACGGTGGTGGGCATGGTCGCAGGACCCGCACAGAAGTTTGGCAGACGATGCGCGGCAGCGTTTGGATTGGTAGAGGCGTTGGGTGTGCGGATGGATTCTGGGGTTGTAGACATGGTTATTATCCTAAATTGATGAGGTCATCATTGTTGGTTAACAGCTAAGCTGATTAACGATTAAAGCGCCTAGGGCGAATTTTTAAAGGCATTGTCAGTCTGGCAATTTTCTTATTATCTCAAATGCTCAGTTATGTTTATTTACGAGACAGATTTTGCTATCTGTTGCCAAAACTGCCGCTTCAGACGGCTATCGGCGAGCATCTCATCCAAAGTTGGGAGCGTAGTTAGGGCAGGATGCGTCAGCCCGTCAGGCAAGGCCGTCAAAGCCGCCACTTGCACCCCTTCACTACGCCCAATCTTAAAAACATAGCCTGCTAAGCTGGCATTGGCAAGCTCGGCGGTATCCATGCCCGCACAGATCGGAAACGACGTGGTCTCACAAGTCATCGATAACGCTTGGGTAATGTTTTGCCACAGCTTTTGGCTGTCCCCGCTGAGAGTTTGCATGTCCACCAGTATGACCCAGTTGCCGTAGCGGCCACCTTGTAAACTAAACGGCAACACCTTTTTGTTGCTCTCATCAGCATATTTATCTGCTGATGCATGTATCGTTGATGGTGCAGGAGCGGTTGTTTTTACGGCATCAATGAGTGGTGCCACCACCTGCGCGACGGTTGGTAGAGCAGGCTCGCCATCCAAATAGGCATCATCGTGATAAGAAGACGTATCGCTCGTGTCTAAATGATTTGACGAGCCATCATCGACGCGGTGAGGATGGCGGTCATTGACGGGGCTTTGGGTATTCCACGCTGCATCGCTGTCGCTGACATCGCTGACAGGACTGCGCTGCGAAGAGGCAAGAGAGACGCTAGGACTTGAGAGGTTTGACTGACTTTCGCTAATGACGGGAATATCAGCCATGCTTAGCGTCGCAGCATCTGGGCGCACCCATTGATCGATACCCATCATCGCTAGGATTTGGCGCTGCTGCACACGGCGCTGTAGTACAATTTGCGGATCTTGGATATCACTCATGCGGTTCTGCTGTCTTATTTTTAATTGAGAGCGGGCGATGTTAAAAAAGCTGGCGAACGCCTAACCAATGCTCTGCCAGCATCATCAGGCAGTCGTATTCATCTTGACTGATTATCGTATCGTGTAATATGACAGTATGCAATGTACTTAGCCATCGTCGATACTCATTATAATCTATTTGGCCGCTATCCTGTTGTCTCTTGCCACAATTATTATCTCCCGCCTTATGAGTGCTCGCTGTATCAGCATGGTCCGCGTGATACGCTGGCACCATACAGACCACCGCTAACAGCTGGCTACTATTTAAGTGAGATGCGGTCATTAACAACCACTGTAGATTTGCATCGCTGACGGCATTTAAGTCAATATCAATCAAACGGGCATGCCGCCTCACATCCACGATGTAGTGTGCAGCACTCTCCCATGCTGGCAGTCTATAGCGATGGGCATTTTTGGACAGCCGATACGCCAGTAGTATCAGCACCGACCTCCTCGCGGCATCTAGACCAGAAAACACCTGACCTGATGGGTCAAGCTGCGCGCCTATATCCTCCATGCCCGCCTGCAATAGTGCCTGCCAGCCGGACGGCTTATCGGTATTTTTGTCATTTAACACCGCAGAAAGCGTTGGCAATAACCGCTGTAAATGTAGCGCTTGCCATAATGACACGATAGACACTTCTTGTGACTTGGTGCATGCTACTTGATCAGATACTGATAGTGGCGTATTTGTGCCAGACACAAGGTCTGCTGAGATATCCTGAGCAAAGTCAAAGGTTAAATCCGCCGCCAGCTGGCGAGTAAACAGCTGTAGTAAGCCGCACTGATAGCGAGCGAGCATGGTACGGCTGCTTTGTTGCTCCTGATAATGCTGATGGGCGTCGTGGTCATGGCTGCGCTCGTTTTGCAGGCGCTGTGTGTTAATTGTCTGTGCCGATAAATCTTGCTGATGCAGCTGCTTTATCGCAAAAACCAGCACCGCACTGTCTAAGCGCCGATCCAAATTGGCCACCGTTGTCAGCAATTTAGTATCTATCGTATGCGGTAAGATGGGCAGGTTGTTATGACCGTCATGATTGCTATCTACAGTGGACACTGCGTTTTTCTTGCCTTGATATTGTCGCGTATTACTTTGCGATACTTCATCACCGATAAAACCCTCCCAAATGTCGTGCAAATCATATTTCATCGTCGTCGTCAGCAAGCGCCGTTGATGGCATAACATGATGGCTTCGATCAAAGCTTGCGCGCCCAATGGATGATGACTGTGATCCAGCACGTACTGCGGCAGGCAAACCTGATGCAAATCGTCGCTATCGATCCATGATTTTTTTGGTAAATCGCTATTGGGTTTTGCCATCCATGGCTTTAGCAGCTGACAGGCACCTATATCCTCTGCTGATACTTGCAAGCGGCCGTCAATCACGACATCTTCTTTTTTGGTAAAGGGCAGCGCCGACTCTGCCTCTAAGGCATTATTAGGCTCATTGATTAAAACATCGACGTTTTCTTTGATGTTTTCTTCAGCATTTTTGTCTTTTTTGGTGGCAGTAGCAGGGAGGTTACTAAAAATTGGTTTTTTATCTTTACTTAGGCTATTTGCTTGGACTTCGCCCCAATCACCTAGGCGACGCTGCTCATATATCTCTTTTATTTTTTTTTGGTTTAAGCGTTTTTCATGGGCAACTTGCACAGCAAAGTCATGATAGGCTTTGGCATTGATGGCACTCATGCGCTCAGCCAAACTTGGATGCGTGGCAAACCAAGAGACATCACCCAAATCAGCACCACTACTGGCAAAGAAAAAATGACTTAATCCATTGATATCAGCGATGTTGGTTAAGCGCGAGCCTACTGTGTCTTGATGAATCGCTTTTAGAGTCTCTATAATCGCCGGCGAGCGGGTCAACTGTACGCTGGTGGCGTCGGCGAGCAACTCACGCTCACGGTTGAAGCTGTGTTTGATCAACTGAGCGCTGGCCATACTCGAAAAGCTCAGTCCATGTAACAACAGTGTCCACACGCTGCGCGGCGCCTGCCGATCAATGATAGGATTATTAAGCCGGTGCGACTGAAACTGCGCCGATGATAGCGG
Source organism: Psychrobacter halodurans (assembly GCF_017498075.1). NCBI lineage: Bacteria > Pseudomonadati > Pseudomonadota > Gammaproteobacteria > Moraxellales > Moraxellaceae > Psychrobacter > Psychrobacter halodurans. The sequence goes on along the minus strand of NZ_JAGBKN010000005.1, from coordinate 141,047 downwards.
TTTGTGCGACTGGGCTTGCCAGTACGACACCCATTCGCGATGCGTGGTAAAGCTTGCCGTCTGCGCCGCGGTGCGACGTGCATGACTGTCGATGCTACGCTGCGACATCAAAGCGCTTTGACTAACGCTGCTATCAATAGAGCCAACATAGCGATTGCTGTTATGACTGATAGGATCGCTCCAATCATACAGTATCTGTAGTCCTGCTAACACCACCATTAGCTGTAAATTAAACGTCGCATCACCATGCAAGATATGACCATACTCATGCCCTATCAGCCCGTATAGCGCCTCATCAGATAGCTTATCTAGCGCGCCCTGCGTCACGACCAATACCATGTCTTGACTGTGACGACCAGCGACAAAACCATTGATACCTTGCTCATCAGGCAGCACGTACAATATCGGCATATCCAGCCCCGATGCAATAGCCAGCTGCTGCGCGATTTCGTAGTATCGGCGATAGACAGGCGGAAAATCTCGCTCATCACGCACTGCGATCTGACGGTCACTAAAGCGAACTTTTTTGGCCGCAGTATGCTGCTGAGCCACCCCTTGACTGTGCTCCCACGCATCCTGACTGCTATCAACAAACAGACGAACCGCCCCTACGCGTTGAGCAATCGCGCGGCCACCCGCTCTGAGGCGGCGATACTCTACAAGACTACCACCAACAAAACTCGCTATGATCCAAACGATGACCAAAACCAACGCCCAGTAGTAGATGCCCCCTGTAAATATCGTCAACAATAACCACACAACTCCGAGAGCCACTGCTATATGAGCCAAGACGATCAAAAAAAACAGCCCATAAAGTAACAGACTGCGGCGCGTGCGTATCCGCTGCTGAGCAAAAAAATCCATCCGCTTATCTCAAATTGGCGACACTTTTTGTGCTTTTACTTTGCATCTTAAGTCATATCTACAACAGGGGCTTTGGCAATGGCTTCTCTGTCTGCAAAGACCAGTGGGCTGAGCGGACGAAAGCCAAAAGTGCTACTGACAAGATTGTTTGGAAACACCTCACGGTCGTTATTATAAAACATCACGCTATCGTTATAGTGCTGACGGGCAAAGCCTATACGGTTTTCGGTATTGGTCAGCTCATCCATCAGCTCTTTGATCATGCTATCCGCTTTTAGCTCAGGATACGCCTCCACCACCGCTGAGAGTTGCCCCAAAGCTTTAGATAGCATGCCTTCTGCTTGGGCAAACAACGCCATATGCGCGGGCGACTCTGGCTGATGATGCGTAGAGTCTTGCAGGCTTTGGGCATGATTACGGGCGCTAATCACACGGCTTAAGGTCTCTTCTTCATGCGTCAGATAACGCTTGGCGGCCTCAACTAAGTTTGGAATCAAGTCATGACGACGCTTGAGCTGGACATCTATCTGCGCAAAACCATTTTTTGCTTGATTGCGCGCGCGTACCAATTTATTAAATATCGACACCCCAAACACGACCAGTAGTACCATGAATATAATCAGTAGCCAAACAAACATCTTCATAAGCAAATCCCAATGTGTCTAGAGTATTAATGATACGTTAATACCTTGTATTTTAGCTTAAATTTATCTATGAAGCGCTAGCATCGGGCAATTTTTAGATAAAAAAAAGCCCTTTATGATAAAGGACTGAATATCGAAAACTGCTTTTGATGTTTTATAATTTTGATGTACTAGAGAGGCATGGAGATAGGTATTAAGCAAAACAGGCTGTGACTGGACAATGATAAAGACCAATATCAAATTTTAGGCAAAAAAAAGCGACTCCGCCAGCACATCCTCGGCACACATTGTATCTACTACCGTTGCTACCTTCCGGTCCTGGCGGGATTCATAGTACAATGTTGCGAGGCTACCAACGGAGCCACCAGAGCAGATTATACAAGATTTTTTTAGTATTACAACCCCTATCGTAAAACTGTATGCTTTTTGACAAAAAAAACGGTCAAACTTGGTGACAAAATCCTTACAAGCACAGGCAAAAAACTTTGCTATTTTAGCAAATAGCTATCAGGGCATATCCTTGACTATAAATAGCTTGACAAAGCAGCCCAACAAAATAGCCATCAACAAAAAACAACGCAATAAAAGATAAGTTGACCAAAACAGCATTCAGTATCACTTTGAGCCAGCACCGTACGTTTGGTAACGCCCACTACGGCTCTAGAACACTATGATTTATTAGGAGAAAATAATGAAAAACACTTTAGTACACAAAGCCACCCTCGCAACAGGAACAGCCACGTTACTGCTGGCCATGATGGGCAGCGCACATGCTGAGCCGACAGGCTATGATCAGCTGAGCTTTCAAACCGAAGTCAAAGAAGAGGTGCAAAATGACGAAGTACGCGCCAGCATGTACAAAAAAGCCCAAGCCAGTACCTCAAAAGCCTTGGCCACCACGCTCAACACTTCTATTAATAATGCCATGACAATCGCCAAGCGCTACCCGAGCGTGACGGTCAGCACCGGACAGCAGCGCACCTATCCGCGATATGATAAAAACGACAAAATCATTGGCTGGACGGGGCAAGCCAGTATCGATCTAAAAAGTACCGACTTTGCGGCGACCAGCCAGCTAATTGCTGATTTGCAAGAAACGCTAGTGATGGATAACCTAAACTTTGGCGTCTCTGACAGCAAAAAAGACACACTAGAGCAAAAGCTGATGACCGAAGCGTCTCGCGCTTTTCAGCAGCAGGCCAAAAACCTAACGCGCGCTTGGAATGCACGCGGCTACCGTGTGGTCAATGTCAATCTAAACACAGGAAACAACTACCCTCGTCCGATGTATGGCAGCATGAATATGAAAGCAGAAGCCGCCGATGCCTCAGTACCTAGTCAGAGTTTTGAATCGGGCAATAGCACCATCTCCGTCACCGCCAACGGCACCATCGAGCTGACCAAATAGCTTTTGTGCCATAAAGACAGCTGTTAGCAAAAAAACTTTATAAGTACCTAACTAACCATCAAAGAATATCAAGGGCAGCCACTTATCGTAGTGACTGCCCTTTTTTGTATGCTATAGGGCATGGCGCTTACTTGGTGAAAGCATCATTAGTTTTAGGCTGTGCACTTTGAACCGTTTGTAGACTTCCATCCTTTTGCCGCAGTTTTAGCAGCAGTTTTTGATGCCAAGGTAGATTTTGGTAGGCTAAGCGCTGCTGCGCGATTTTTTTATTGTTTTGGAGGGTTTGGGTGTTTTGAAGCACATATACCGTACGGGCCGCTTCTTTGAGCAGCTGTCCTTTTTTATTTTGTATGACCGCCTTTATATTATGCGCGCCGGGCATAAGGTCGACAGTGGCGATAGAAGCACTTAACCCTTGTGCAACCTCACTACCATCCAGATAAATACGGACTCCATCACCCGCCTGCAAGGCAGGCGTCACCTGTACGCGCACCTCGATGCTTTGAGCAGGACGGCGATATGCGCGAGTCTCGCTAGGCTCGGCGATCATAAGCTGATAACTCACTGCCTTGCGCGCCATGTCTGTGCTATTGGCCGTGCTATTGGCCGTGCTCACAGGCGCAGATGACGAGGTCGCCTCGCCAGTCACCTGACCAATCGTGTCTCTACCAGTAGAAACAGCCGTCTGACTGACAGTTTTGTCCGTCTGCTGTTTATAGTTTTGTGGCCGATCGGTAAAGGTGACTTGCCCCGTCTTTTCATCGACTACTTTATAGATGGGTGCTGCATGACTGGTAGGCACTACTATAGGTACTGTGATACTCACTGAAAGTACGGTCAGCGCTGTCAGCAAACCAAAACATTTGGCTTTTATACCTCTGGTCTTTAGAGTACTGGACTTTAGAGCGATGGTTGTTACATCAGCGTCTTTTATATGAGTGTTTTTTATATGAGTAAGGATAAATGTCGTCATGGTCAAGCCACCTAATCAATCTGATACTTCCTATTATGCGGCATTTGCGTGATGAAATCAGTAGCGATGTTTTATTCATTTATTGGATGGTGTACTTTTTATTTTCGCACATAAAAAAACCAGCTAAGGCAGACTTAGCTGGTGTTTTGATGTTATTTTACATTTAGCTTAAATTCAGCGTTTTAAGTACGCAGCTGATTAGCAGCTGTAGTACAAGTCAAATTCAACTGGATGTACAGTGACGTTGACACGTTGCACTTCTTCTTCTTTTAGGGCGATAAAGGCATCTAGCATGTCTTGAGTAAACACATCACCTTTTAACAAAAACTCGTGGTCGTCTTTTAGCGCTTGTAGGGCGACATCCAAGCTCTCTGCTACCGTTGGGATTAGCGCCTCTTCTTCTGGTGGCAAGTCATACAAGTTTTTGTCAGCAGCTTCGCCTGGATGCATCTTGTTTTGGATACCGTCCAGACCTGCCATCAATAGCGCTGCAAAAGACAAGTATGGGTTGGCCGTTGGATCAGGGAAACGTGCTTCGACGCGTACTGCTTTTGGACTGCTCACGTGCGGGATACGGATAGACGCTGAGCGGTTTGATGCAGAATACGCAAGCTTGATAGGTGCTTCGTAATGCGGTACTAGACGCTTGTAACTGTTGGTCGATGGGTTGGTAATCGCATTGAGTGCGCGCGCATGCTTGATGATACCACCGATAAAGTATAGGGCAGTTTCTGATAGACCTGCGTACTCATCGCCCGCAAAGGTATTGACGCCATCTTTTGAGATCGACATGTGTACGTGCATACCTGAGCCATTGTCACCAACGATAGGCTTTGGCATAAAGGTAGCCGTCTTACCAAACTGATGAGCGACATTATGCACGACGTATTTTAATTGCTGCACTTCATCAGCCTTACGCACCATGGTGTTAAATGCCACACCAATCTCGGACTGGCAAGAGGCTACTTCGTGGTGATGCACCTCAACGCTGCCCTCACCGATGATCTCTTCGATACGCTCACACATCACAGAACGCATGTCTTGTGAGCTGTCGATCGGCGGTACTGGGAAATAGCCGCCCTTGACGCGCGGACGGTGGGCCATGTTGCCCCACTCGTATGTCTCGTTGGTGGACCATGCCGCTTCTTCAGCAGTGATCTTATGGCTCACGCCCGACATCTCAACCGACCATTTGACATCATCAAATACAAAAAACTCTGGCTCAGGGCCGAAATAAGCAGTGTCACCGATGCCCGTTGATTTGAGATACTCTTCTGCGCGGCGAGCGATAGAGCGCGGGTCGCGATCGTAGCCTTGCAGAGTTGATGGCTCGATGATATCGCAGGTCACGACGACTGTAACGGCATCAAAAAACGGGTCAATAAAAGCCGTCTCAGGGTCAGGACGTAGGATCATATCTGAGGCTTCAATGCCCTTCCAGCCAGCGATAGATGAACCATCAAACATTTTGCCGTCTTCTAGCACTTCTTCGTCGATGGTAGAGGCAGGAAAGCTGATGTGTTGCTCTTTACCGCGAGTATCGGTAAAGCGAAAGTCAACCCATTTAGCATTAGATGATTTGATAAGATCCAATAATTTATCCGACATGAATAGTCTCCGTTGTGTTGATTAGATATTTGCAATATAAACTGTTTTAACGCTATTTTAACAACATATGACTGACAATGTTGCTTTGTTCAAATGCTGGCTGATTATTATTAATAAACAGTGATAGACAGCAGTAGCTGATAAAGAAGCAGCTCATCATCAACCCTCATACTGTCCGCTGACGATAATGATGCAACTGCTGTGCCAAGCTGCGTGGCGCATGATAGTGCAGCAAATCCATCGGCAGCCAAATAGTAAATAAATACAGATATTTAGCGTGTTTTTGCCAATGCGTGATAAAGATATCTTCTTAGGCTATCACCACCATATGATGATTTGGTGTATCCGTTAATACCTTTAATGCACCAAATCGGCTCATACGATGGTGCAACCTTTCTCTTCAATGCCCTCTTTTGGGGCAAATCACCTGTATAGTCAGCACTGCGCCCTGTTTTAACTCAATCGACTATATCAGAGTGAGTCGATTTTTGATACATTGCCTCATGTCACGTTTGCCTCACTTGCTCGGCACACATGGCATCTATTCGTAAGTAGTGGTACGGCGCTGCATATATTTATATGTAAGTACATCAGATACTTTGCTATCAAGCCGCTCAATAAAAAAGTGTTTTTATATAAAATTAACTATAAGCGGTAATACAAAAAATCTGTGATAAACCTGCTGACTATCGTGCTGCGTTTGATAGCACGCAAAATAGTGGTAAGATAACGACGGACGATAAAGACTGTGACAATCCTATAAGCTGACGCAGGCTCAACCATGCAGCAAACAGGCATGTAGCAAAAAAAGGAAAAAACGACCACAGCTGTTGCCCCATATCTACGAAAACAAGACTTATAAAGCTAAGATTTATAAAAAAGCCAAACCAACTAAGTTGATACCCACATGATTTTGATGATCGATAATTACGACAGCTTTACGTACAATATTGTACAGTACTTCGGTGAACTACAGCAGGATATCACCGTCTGGCGTAACGATGAGATCAGTCTCCAGCAGATCCAAGCCCTCGCACCAGATGCGATCGTGATTGGCCCTGGCCCGTGTACCCCTGACCAAGCGGGTATTTCTTTACAAGTTATCAATGCCTTTAAGGGCATCATACCTATCTTGGGCATCTGTCTTGGCCATCAGGCCATTGGGCAGGCTTTTGGGGCGCAGATCATCAAGGCAGGCGCAGTCATGCATGGCCGCTTATCTGCGGTATATCATAACGACCAAGGCGTGTTTTTTGGCCTGCCAGCACCCGTGCAAGTCACCCGCTATCACTCACTGGTGATTGACCAAGCCAGCTTACCTGAGTGTCTAGAGGTGACTGCTTGGACACAACATAGTAATGACAGCATCGAGGAGATCATGGGCGTTCGTCACACCACCTACGCCATTGAAGGTGTGCAGTTTCATCCAGAGTCCATCTTAAGCCAAGCAGGCTATCAGCTGCTCAATAATTTTTTGCACACTCACGGTTTGGCAGTATTGCCTACAGATGCCTTACCGCAAGTCGGTTAAAATCCATTCGGCTCAAGACTGTTTGGCGGAGGTTTATTTGCCAATTTACTGGACGTGCTGATGATAAATGATCTATAACGCCCGCGCCTTTTAATACTGATTCATAAAAATACTAAGCGAGAAAATAATGAGCACAATAAAAACAGAGGATACCACCACCCCAGATCATATCGCTCAGCTGTCTGATGGGCAGACGCACAAACTCCTGACCACCGCATTGGCGAGAATTTTTCAGCACATTGACCTAACCTTTGATGAGATGTATCAAGTCATGCTGATTATCATGCAGGGTCGATGTAGTGATGCCATGATGGGTGCGATTTTGACGGGTCTGCGCATGAAAGGCGAGTCTATCGACGAGATTACCGCATCGGCCAGCGCCATGCGTGACTTAGCAGCCAACATCACACCGGCAGACTGCCACTATCTGGTCGATATCGTCGGTACGGGCGGTGATGGTGCCAATTTGTTTAACGTCTCTACCGCTTCAGCCTTGGTCGCAGCAGCGGCAGGGGCACAAGTGGCCAAACATGGTAACCGCGGCGTGTCGACCAAATCTGGCAGCTCCGACTTGCTTGAACAGGCAGGAATCAGCTTGACACTCAGCCCAGAGCAGGCCAAGCAATGCATAGAAAATCAAGGCATTGGCTTTTTATTTGCGCCCAATCACCACAGCGCCATGCGCTATGCCAACCCCGTACGCCGTGAGCTAAAAGCGCGAACGATATTTAATATTTTGGGGCCATTGACCAACCCAGCTGGCGTACCCAATCTGGTCATTGGCGTCTTTACCGCAGCGCTGTGTGAGCCTATCGCTAAGGTGATGAAAAACCTAGGGGCGCGTCACGTCATGGTGGTCGGTGCCAAAGACGGCCTAGATGAAATCAGTTTGGCCACTTCTACGACGGTCGCTGAGCTAAAAGACGGTACGGTCACAGTCTTTGAGATGATGCCAGAAGATGCGGGGGTCGAATCGCAAACCCTCATCGGTCTGGATGTTGAATCCCCTAAAGAGAGTCTGGAGCTGATACGCGCCGCCCTGTCGGGTACAGACACTCATGATCGCGCGGTGCTCAAAGCTCGTGATATGATTGCGCTCAATGCAGGCGCGGCCATTTATACGGCAGGGCTGGCCAGCAACTATCCAAATGGTGTTAGCCGCGCTCAAAAGGTCATTCAAAATGGCGATGCCTTGACCAAGCTTGAGTCTTTGGCACAATATACTCAGCAGCTGGCGCAAAACACTTAAGTTTTTCATACAGCTATCGCCCACTGACTTTTGCCCTTTTACCTTTAGACACATTCGGACACTAGCATGACCCATACAGACATACCTTCAGTATTACAGCGCATCGTTGCGACCAAACACCTTGAGGTAAAAGCGGCTCGTGAGGCGCTATCTTTAGATGACTTAAAAGCCAAGGTGCTGGCCAATCAGCAGCCGCGGCGCGGCTTTGCTCAGGCACTACGAGCGGCCAGCACCAGCGAGAGCGGCATCGGTATCATCGCCGAGATTAAAAAAGCCTCGCCTTCTAAAGGCATCATCAATCATAACTTTGCCCTCGCATTGTTCGCCCAGCAATATGAGCAGGCGGGTGCCAGTTGTCTGTCTGTCCTCACAGATCGCGAGTACTTTCAGGGAGAGGATAGTTACCTTGAGGCAGCGGCCAATGCTGCCACTCTGCCGCTACTGCGTAAAGACTTTATGATCGATGTGTATCAGATTTATCAATCCTACTTGCTGGGTGCAGACTGTATCTTATTGATTATGGCGTGTCTTGATGATGCGCAAGCACAGCAGCTGCATGCGCTGAGTATCGATCTGGGTATGGACGTGTTGATTGAAGTCCATACCAAAACCGAGCTTGAGCGCGCCCTCCAGCTGCCTCGTAGTGTCCACAACATCTATGGCATCAATAATCGCGATTTAAATACATTCGATGTCGATCTACAGACCACGCTTGAGTTAAAAAACACTTTAATCAAATCATTGGCCGCTGACGCCGACAGCCGCGCACATCAGCCACTTATCGTGACTGAAAGTGGGATTCATAGCAGTGCTGATATTCGCCTGATGCTAAACAACGACATTCAGCACTTTTTGATCGGTGAGCAATTTATGAAAACCGAGCATCCTGGACAAGCGTTACAATCCTTACTTGCAGGCGTCGCAGCAGACGCGTAAAGTAACTAAAAAATACCACAGCACACATTACCCAACTACCTTTTCATCAACCAACGATACCTTAACTGTTATGTCAAATTCTCTATTTTCTAAAGAAATGCAAGATCAGCTCAAAGAGCTAAAAGGCCAGCTGAGCAAAGGCCGTGATACCAACTCACCTGAGGGCGAAAACCAAAAGCCGACTGAGCCTGTATCGCTGCCGACACAAAAACAAGTCAAAAAAACGGTCAAACAACTAGACAGTGAGCATATCGACGACGACAAAGTGCTGTTTATGCAAGCAATGCATGGCGTCACTCAGCTCGAAGACAAAAACGTGCGCTCCCCTGTCACCAGCACTAAAGCTGGCAAACCTGATGCCACGACTTTATCAAAACGTGCCGCTGCGCAAGGCAGTGAAAGTGGTGATCTAAGCGCCGGCTTATCAGACATGCAAGCCTTGCTCAACCCTGTGGCAAGCGAAGCGTACTTATCGTACAAACAGCCAACCCTACAAAACAAAATATTTGATCAACTAAAAAAAGGCAAACTGCGCTGGTATGATGCCGTAGACATCCATGGCTGTACCATCGAAGAAGCCCGCGCTGCGATGACCCAACTACTCAGCCAAGCCAAAGCCAACAACGAAACTGTGGTCAAAATCGTCCATGGCAAAGGCTCTGAGGCCATCCTAAAAACCTGTGTGAATGGCTGGCTCCGTCAACTGCCTGAAGTATTGGCGTTTTGCTCGGCCTCGCCAAAAGATGGCGGTAATGGTGCGGTACTAGTACTGCTAAAAAAACCAAAAGGCGCGGGTGAATAAACCTTACAGCAAAGCAAAAAAAAGACTGCCCAATAAGCAGTCTTTTTTTATAGATGATGTGGTTTTAGAATGTAGGATTATGTGCTTCTTAGAAGATAGTGCGCCTTATAACTTCGATGAGAGTAAATAACGATGAGCATACAGACCCTTGACACCCCTGAGCAGCTAGCAGCACATATCGATGCGTTGATAGCAATCGAGCCGAGATTTGCGCCGGTCTACGAGCAAGTGGGCTTACCGAATCTGCGGCACAATACTGGCGGCTTTATGCAATTGATGCGAGCGATGGTCGGCCAGCAGTTGTCTGTCGCTGCTGCAACCAGTATTTGGCAGCGTTTGCTTGATACCGGCTTGACCACTCCTAGCATGATTCAGCACGCAAGCGATGACGCGCTCAGAGCCCAAGGCTTATCTAAACAAAAAATTCGCTATATTCGCTCTTTGGTTGCGCATGATATAGACTTTGCTAGCCTAAAAACCCTACCAGATGAGGAAGTGATAAACATCCTAACCACCGTCACAGGTATCGGGCGCTGGACGGCTGAGATGTACTTATTGTTTTCTTTACAGCGCGCTGACATCCTCGCTGTTGATGACTTGGCGATCAAAGTTGCCGCCATGACACTGCTGGACTTGCCTGAGCGTCCTACCCCAAAACGACTCCACTCTCTAACGCAGCATTGGTCACCTTACCGTAGCACAGCCAGCCTATTGCTTTGGTCGTATTACGGGCAGCTGCGTGATAAGACCGCTGTGCCTATCTAAGAACCCATGATTGATATAGTGATTTCAGTATAAAAACGATACAGTGGGACTGGGATGAATTTTACGCAGCATCTGTCGGCGTAGGCACAGCACGCAAGAAAAATTTATACCAGTCCCACGTTGACATACAATGTATCTGTTTTATTTAGAATCGATTATAACGATTATAGTTTCTATAGCAATGCCACGCCTTATATGGCTGTCTTTTTAGGGCTGGTTCCATATTGACAAGCCAAACTTGCGTTTGGTGTGCTTAAACTTCCTCTTTTTTAGCGCACGGCCTTTTTCTCTGAGCGCATTGATGCCATGTTGTTTTTTGATCGCCGTGGCGTCAGGCGACGCGGCAGTCTTTTTATCTTTGCTGGCTCCATGGTCTTTATCCAGATCTATGTTGTGGGCATCATCATGATGTTCATCTTGTTTTTTATCCATGTCGTCGCGAGCAGGATTGACGCTACCATCTGCCCTATTGGCTATGTCGTCATCTTTTGACACGTCACCTGCAGACCCGTCGTTATCAGATTTTTGCTCACTGTTTGCTTTAGACGACGCAACATCGGTTTGATTGACTATCAGCTGCTGCGTAGGCAGTGCGTGCTCGACGTCGTATTTTTTGACCTGAGTTAATATATCAACGAACACGACGTTTTGCTTATCATAAAATTCCGTCACATCGTTGGCGTTGATATAGGCTTGCAGCTGAATCACATAGCAATCTTGGCGCAGCTCTAAGATATTGACCTGATTCCATTCTTGGTTGGTCAAATAATGCTCATTTAAAAACTCATCTAAGTCTTTGACCATCTTAAAGACCACATCGATATCAGCCGTACGCTTAATATACAGCTGATGAAAAAACCGAAACATATCACGCGAGGTAAAGTTTTCGATTTGCATCGAAGAAAAATCACCGTTTGGCACAGTGACGATGGTACGCGTCAAGGTGCGCACGCGTGATGAGCGAATACCGATATCGATGACCGTGCCTTCATACGTGCCAAATTTACAATAGTCCCCTATACGTACGGGAGAATCTGCGACCACCACCACACTACCGACGAGGTTTTCGATGGTCTTTTGCGCACCAAGCGCCAATGCCAGACCACCGACCCCTAGTGCGGCAATCCCTGTGGTCAAGTCAAACCCTAAATTGCCAAAGATGACAATCACCGCAAAGATGAGCAGCAACGCTTTGACAACTTTTCTGAGCAGACCCAAGATGGAGACACGCTCGGTATAGTTTTTCTTATAGCTTAAATTGACTGCGCGGGTAAATATCGCATCAATGACGCGCAGTAATAACCAAGTCAATGCCAACCACGAGGCAATATCAGCAAAACGATTGACCGGCTCTCGCAGCGTCACCGAGACGCCAGCATAGACCATCACCTCAGATAGTATCAGCGCCATAATGACCACAGACAGTGGCAGTATTACTTTGTTTGGCAAAGGTAGCGGGACGCCGCGTACTCGTGGATAGGCGATTCGCAAAAGATGATACAGTAGCCAGACTAAAATATAAGTAAAGACAAAACTACTGACGATCATCGTCAGCGCCGCCACTAAGTCCGCCATCTGATAACCAAACAGCTTTTTGCCTTCCAATGAGTCAAATGTATAGCGAGACACCAACGTCGGCTCGGTGTTTTCTATCACTTCGGGTACCGAGCTGAGCGTCTCACTAGAAAACTGCCAATACTGTTCGCCTTGCTTAGACAGCACTCTTTCAAGCACCAACGGGACGCTTGTTTCTCCGACATTGATGACCCCGACGTTTTCTTGGCTCGGCGGCAGCTGATCGGTTAAATTGCCTTCTGGGGTATTATTTATCTGCAAATCAGGCTGAAAACGGCCGCCAGCATCTAGTGCTTGCTTAAACTGGCGCACGACCGTGGTGGGATTGTCCGACTTAGACAAATTAAGGTAATTGCTCGCCAGCAGGTAGTCGTTTTCGCCCAGCGCCTTAATAAACCCTTGTACCGTATGGCGCGGCGTATCGCGTCCAAACGAATCTGGTATAGGCGTGCTCGCCGACCCTTCACTGCCAGTCGTGCCATTTACGCCAAGCGTTGTCGTTTCTGCAGCAAAGGACGCTGCGGGCAGCAGTACGCTCATCGCCATGATAAGCAAAAACATCATAGTGATAAACGGCGCTTTTAGGCTGGTAGACAATACATCTGGAGCCTGACGAAAAGTCAGATGGTGCTTAATAGACAAAACAAACCTCTTAGCTTGATAAGTGGCACGAAAAGGGCAGATAGAACCCTTACTATCATAACAATTATTTATCACAACAGTGCCTTTGATTGCATGTTTTTGTAGATGGCTGCCGTCAGATTCATTTAGGGGCTTTGCTTTACCGCTCCGACCATGAGCGTCATTCAACCTACCTTGAGGAAAGATTAGGTTAAAGTGGTTTATAAATGGCCAGTTTTTGTAGATAATGAGCGCAGTTTTGCTTATTTATTTCTTTTTGTAATTTTTTGCTTTTTGCAACCTTTGCCTGTATTAACATCAAAACCGTTATCTCCACCTCTTTTATATCATTCTTTTGGAACTGGCTATGTCTTTATCGCGTTCATCTTCACGTACTTATCTTCGTTTGAGTATTTTAAGTGCCTTAGGCTTATTTACCATGCAGGCTGCCACGGCGGCGACGCCCGCTAGCCATGATTCAGCGGCAGTCAATACCTCACCGGCCACTGATGATCATACACTACCACAAGTTGAGCTCGATAAAATCGTCGTCACCGCCACGCGTACGCCTACCAAGACCAGTAACGTCATCGCTCAGACTCGTGTGATCGATAGTGAAGCGCTACAGCGTTATCAGGGTCAGACCGTGGTCGATGTATTAAAGAATCAACCTGGTATTAATATCACACAAAGTGGCGGCATGGGCACAGCCAGTAATTTTTATATGCGCGGCTTTGATAGCAAACAAGTCTTGGTGATTATCGATGGGATACGCTATGGCTCTATTTCTTTAGGTAGCCCATCTCTGAACTTGTTGGCCGCAGACCAAATCGACCGCATTGAAGTTTTATATGGTGCGTCAGGCTCTAGCATCTACGGCTCTGACGCCATGGGTGGGGTCATCCAGATTTTTACCAAAGGCAATAACGTAGAGCAGTCCAATGTTTCTACAACTGTGGGTTATGGTAGTAACAATCACTACCAAGTCGGCATCACAGGTCAGCTGAAAAATGACACGTCATCCTTGAGCTTGGGTGTCAGTCGTAACGAAACAGATGGCTTTAACGCCATTGCCAATAGCAGCTCGGCTGACTATAACGCGGACGATGATGGCTTTAAATCTACCAATGCCAGTCTAGCATTGCAGCATAAGCTATCAGACTCGCTAAGCGCGGGAATAAGTGCCTTGTATACCGACTCTACCACTGATATTGACTCAGCAGGCAACGCCTTTCCAAATGCCTATTCAGACCAAAAAAACGGCAGTGCCAATGCTTATCTTCAATACAAAACGCCTTCAACAGTCAGCAAACTTAGCTACGGTCAAAGTATCGACAAATCGACTACTCATGACGCCAACTCTATTGATTATCAAAAAGGCAGTCAGTACGACACCACGCAAGAGCAAGCACGTTTAGAGACCAGTATCAACGCGCAACCTGGTACTGTGATTGTTGGCGCAGAATGGTTGTCACAAAAACTAGACGCCTCAGATGTTTTAGATTTTTCAGGTTATCCTAATCCTGCTGTGCAAACCCCTTATAATCCTGACGACAGAACGGTCAAAAGTGCCTTTGTTGGTTATCAGCTGGCAGACACTTATTATGACGTGCAAGCCAACTACCGCGTAGATGACAACTCACAATATGGTCATGAAAGCACCTACAATTTAGGAGCGGCGATACGCCCATTGGCTGGCATGCGAATCGGTGCCAACTATGCGACCGGATTTCGCGCGCCAACCTTTAATGATTTATACTGGCCTGGTTTTAGCAACCCCAACCTAAAACCCGAAAGAACAAAGAACACTGAAGTATTTGTTGAATACGTAAATGATGCCCAAACGTCACGATTGACAGGCTATCACACCGATGCAGAAGACCTGATTTCTAGTGCAGCAAATATCAGTGAAGCGAAAATCAAGGGGTTGAGCCTGACCTCCGACTGGAATATGAATGCCTTTATATTTGGTCTCGGTTATGACTACTTGGATGCCAAAGACAAAACGGCAAATAGCGCAAGCTATAATCAACAGCTTGCCTATCGTCCTAAAAACAGCGGTATGGTTTATGTGGGCTATCAGCAACCGATGTTCGATGTTCGCCTCGAAGCCAAACATACTGATGATAGAGTCACGGCCGAAAACAATAAGCTTGATAGCTATACCTTGCTGAATTTGAGCGGCGCGGTTTATATCACTCCTAATCTTCGTGCTAACTTGCGGGTCGACAATATTACTGATGAGGACTATACCCTCGCCAGCCAATTCGGTAATGAGTACGCCACAGAAGGCACCAGCTACTTCGGCTCACTTACCTACGATTGGTACTAATTTGGTACTAATACTGACACGAAACTTAAATTGTAAACAAATCAAGGTCACCCAGCGGTGGCCTTTTTTTATGACGACAGCACTTACGATTTTCCGCAGCCAATAGGTGACAATCACAGACTCATCTATTACAATAACCCTCCCGAGAGGTGTTGCGCCATAATCATCGATCACTGCATCTAGGCTTTATCGCTAGGCATATCAAGCATTATGTTAGGCTCGGTTAACTGTTTATAGCATTTTTTGTTTATTAACAGCGCAAATAACGGCACCTGCGTTTTTATTCTTTTTATCAATCATTGACCACTGATAGGAGCATATTATGGACGCAGTGTCTACCACCCCATCTGCCCATACCATCGACCCTTCCTTTACTGACTATAAAGTCGCTGACATCAGCCTGGCTGACTACGGTCGCCGCGAAATCACCCTTGCCGAAGCTGAAATGCCTGCATTGATGGGTCTACGTCGTCGCTATCAAGACGAGCAGCCACTCAAAGGTGCCAAAATCGCCGGCTGTATCCACATGACCATTCAGACCGCAGTGCTTATCGAAACACTCGTTGCGCTAGGTGCGGAAGTACGCTGGACCTCATGTAATATCTTTTCGACCCAAGACCACGCAGCGGCAGCAATCGCAGCGGCTGGCATTCCTGTGTTTGCTTGGAAAGGCGAAACCGAAGAAGAGTACGAGTGGTGCCTCCGTCAACAAGTACATGTCGGCGGCGAAGCATCAGGCGAGCTTTGGGATGCTAACTTGATCTTAGATGATGGCGGCGACCTTACTGCGTTGATTCACAATGAATACCCACAGATGCTCGATAGCATCCATGGTATCTCAGAAGAGACCACCACAGGTGTGCATCGTTTGATCGAGATGCTAGGCAAAGGTACGCTAAAAGTACCCGCGATCAACGTCAACGACGCGGTGACCAAATCAAAAAACGACAACAAATACGGCTGCCGTCATAGCCTAAATGACGCCATCAAACGCGCAACCGACATGTTCCTTGCAGGTCGCCGTGCGCTAGTCATCGGTTATGGTGATGTGGGCAAAGGCTCAACCCAAAGCCTACGTCAAGAAGGCATGATCGTACGTGTCTCAGAAGTCGATCCTATCTGTGCGATGCAGGCTTGTATGGACGGCTATGAAGTATTGTCTCCGTACATCGATGGCGATAACACCGGCGGCGCAGACAGCATCAACAAGCGTTTGCTAGCAGATACAGATTTGATCGTCACAACGACAGGTAACTATCATGTCTGTGACAGACATATGCTCGCAGCATTAAAGCCTGGTGCGGTCGTCTGTAACATCGGTCACTTCGACACCGAAATCGACACGCAATTTATGCGTGACAACTGGCGCTGGGTTGAGATCAAACCACAAGTACATCAAGTGTTCCGTTCAGACGATGAAAACGACTATCTGATTTTGCTTGCCGAAGGTCGCTTAGTGAACCTAGGTAACGCAACCGGTCACCCATCGCGCGTGATGGACGGCTCATTTGCCAACCAAGTCTTGGCGCAAATGTACTTGTTTGAAGAAAAATTCGCTGATTTGCCAATGGATGCACGCGCGGACAACTTGTACGTTAAAGTACTACCGAAAAAACTCGACGAAGAAGTCGCAGCAGCGATGGTTGCAGGCTTTAACGGTACCTTGACGAAGCTGACCGAAAAGCAAGCCGAGTATCTAGGCGTCCCTGTCGAAGGCCCGTTTAAGCCTGACGCTTATAAATACTAAGGAGCGCGACTGTGAGCAAGCCTGCTTTTTCTTTTGAGTTTTTCCCTGCCAAAACTGCGCAAGGAGGTCAAAAGCTACTAAACACCTATGACGAGCTAAACAAACTGGCACCAAGCTACTTTTCAGTGACTTACGGTGCGGGTGGCTCGACACGTAGCCGTACTCTCGACATCGTACAGACCTTATGTGCGCGCGGCGATACTGATATTGCGCCGCACATGTCGTGTATCGGTGATGATAAGGTTGAAATCGCAGGCCTACTCGATCACTATAAAGCACTGGGCATCAAACGTCTGGTAGCGCTGCGCGGTGATTTGCCTTCAGGTCAGGTCGGTATGGGTGAGCTGCCATTTGCATTAGATTTGGTGAAGTTTATTCGTGAGCATTCAGGCGAGCACTTTCATATCGAGGTCGCCGCCTACCCTGAGATGCATCCGCAAGCGCGTAGCTTTGAGTTTGATGTCGACAACTTAGTCAACAAGTACCAAGCAGGTGCCAACGCGGCGATTACTCAGTTTTTTTATAATGCTGATAGCTACTTGTACTTGCGTGATACGTTAGAAAAGCGCGGTATCGACACGGTCGCACAGCCATTAATCGCTGGTATCATGCCAATCACCAACTCCAGCAATTTAGTACGCTTTGCTGATAGCTGCGGCGCTGATATTCCGCGTTATGTGCGTAAACGCTTGGCGGATTTTGGTGATGATCGCAGCGCCATTCGCGAGTTTGGTTTTGAGGTCGTCTATCGTCTGTGTGAGCGCTTGATGAGTGAAGGTGCTCCTGCCATGCATTTTTATAGCATGAATAAAGTCGAGCCAAACAAACGCTTGGTTGAAGCACTGGGCCTTAGCGCTTAGACTACTTATATAGTAATAAAAACTGGCGTTCTTAGGAGCGCCAGTTTTTTGTTGCAAGCTTTTTTTGTCATCGCGTTTTTATCTCCCCTCCTCACTTCACCAATAGTCTGCTAAGATACTAAGACAGACTATTGTTCAACCAAAGGATGAACCGACTGTGCGACGTTTTTTTTATGCCAGTAGTAACACTAAGGACACACCCTACCCGCCATTGAGCACGGTTGCGATTGGTGCCAGCATCGAATTGACCGACAGTATCGTTCATCACTGGTGCCGTGTACTACGCGCAAATATCGGCGATGAAGGGGTGTTGTTTGATGGTTTTGGCGGTGAGTATCACGTACAGCTCCAAAGCATCAGTAAAAAACACGCCACGGTGGCGGTGTTGGCTCACAGCATAGATGAGCGTACGGCGCCTATCCTCAGTCAGATTGGTCTGGTGATGAGCCGCGGCGAGCGTATGGATTACGCTATTCAAAAGTCCACCGAGCTTGGGGTAACGGCGATTCAATTACTCACCAGCCATCATGGTGAGGTCAATCTAAAACCTGCGCAAGTAGAGAAAAAACTGGCGCACTGGCAGCAAGTGGCAATAGCGGCCTGTGAGCAGTGTGGACTCAACCGTCCGCCCCTCATCCTTACACCGATGTCTATCACTGATTGGCTGACACAGCCGTCGCGTAGCGCGCCACACCTTGCCGTCAGCCCTTTGGTCGCCGAGCTAAGCCAAGACCATTACTACCAAGCCCTACAGCAGCCAGCCGATTTGCGTTTGCAGCTCAGCGTGCCAGCAGCAGGACAACCTGCGATGCCAGAGGCGTTATTGCCAGTACTAAGACAAGCGGCGCCTTATATTGAGTTGCTCATTGGCCCTGAAGGCGGTCTTAGCGATGAGGAGTGCAAGCGGGCGGCGAATGCAGACTTTGCACCTTGGCAAATTGGCGCAAGGGTACTGCGCACCGAAACAGCGCCCGTGGTGGCTTTGGCGACTTTGCACGCGTTGGCTTTATAATACAAGCACTCGGCTCGCTCATTGTTATAATGACAAACCAAATGACAAACCAACTGATTATTCACCTTTGCCATGATGAGTTCGATGATGACTACTTTTGCTCCCATCCCCATTGCCGACAAGCAGCTACTGCTGACCAAACTGTGTGAGCAATGCGATGATGCTATTTTCATTTTAGATGAAAACCTACGCTATTTGTCGGTCAATGCCAGTTATGAGCTTATCATCGGCTATAGCGAGTCTTTTTTGCTGGGTCGGCCGCTTGGAGTCTATGCCGCTGATTTTTTGTCAGAGGAAGAAAGAGGTGTTTTGGCGCAAATCACCAACCAGCTTGATAATAGCGGCTTTTATGAAAGTGATTTTTCGATGGCCAACCGTTATGGTGAAATACTACAGTGCCATATCACGTATCGCAAGGTAGCCATAGAGGCCAAGACGTATTATATCGGTCTGATTCGCGATATGTCTTCTGCGGCCAAAGACCGAAAGCAGCTGACCCATCTGCTCAATTACGATCAGCTGACCGGCCTGCCCAACCGTAAGGTTTTTTTGAGCCAGACCAGTGATTTGCTGCTCGACAGCTATCAAGAAGTAATCATCGTCCGTCTCAATATCGATCGGTATCGTAGTCTTGCGAGCCTATTGGGGCCTGATGGTATCAATCATTTAATCAAAAGCTTTGTGGCTCGTCTCAAGGCGCTAGAGCTGGGCTGTTTGCGCTGCTTTTCGCACTTTGGCGGCGATGATTTTGCACTATTATTTGAGTGTCATGATGCCAATATGGTGCGCCATCAGTTAGATAAGCTCATGCAGATGTGTGAGCGGCCTTTTTCGATCGATAAGGACACCAAGACTGACGCCAATATTTATTGTCATATCTCCGTCGGTGTCAGCTATTTTCCGCAAAACGACACCGAGCTGACGGGGCTTTTGACCAAAGCTGAAAAAGCCTTGCATTATGTCAAGCAGCAAGGCGGCGACGATATCTGCTGGTACAATGCGGCGATCGAAGAAGCCACCGCTGGCAGCTTACAGTTAGAGGCTGAGTTAAGAGAGGCCACCACCGCAGGCCAGTTTATTCCCTATTATCAGCCAAAATTCGACTTGACGACGGGTCATATTACCGGCTTTGAAGCGTTGGTACGCTGGCAACACCCCACCCGCGGCCTTCTCAAACCTGCGCATTTTATCAACGCCATCCTCACTCACAAACTCTCGTTTGAGCTGTTTTCTCAAATGGCAAAAAAAATCGCGGCGCAATTGGCCATTTGGCAGCAGCAAGGGTTTTATCAGCATATCTGTATCAACGCGGATGCTGCCGAATTTAGCCACCCTGATTTTTTTGAGATGGTCAGTAGCCTGCTGGTAGAGTACGGCATCTCGGCCCATCAGCTACATATCGAAGTCACCGAGTCGTCTTTGATACAGCGCCATGACAATGTCAAAAAACAACTAGCTCTGCTAAAAGATCTGGGTATTTGTATTGCCTTAGACGACTTTGGCACCGGCTATGCATCCTTGAGCTATTTACAAGAATACCCGTTCGATTTTATCAAAGTCGATAAAAGCTTTATTTCAAACATTGAGTCGGATCGCACCCAGTATGCCATTGTCAAAGCCATCTTAGACTTGGCTGCGGCGTTAGATATGCAAGTGGTCGCCGAAGGAATTGAGACTGAGGCGCAGCGCGATCGGTTGCTGGCGATGGGCTGCCAGTATGGTCAAGGCTATTGGTTTGGAAAACCCGTGCCCGCCGAGGTCGCCACCGACATGCTCATCAAACAGTCGACCACCAAATAATATCAGCAAATACCGGCGGCTATGATTGATTTCATCGTGTCAGTAACATCAGTCTTTTCATACGGTTATTGCTCTGTGTCTTTTGCGTCTAACGCTGATTGCATAACCGATGCAAGGCAGGTTCATGACTTATCAGTGCTGTCACCAAACTTGTATAATCACCGATGAACGCCTATCTTTTATAGTGAATTTGTTGGAATATATTAAGTCTCAAACCGACTCTGACAATCACCATTCTTTTCAATACCATTTTATGTCATCGCGCACGTAGTCTATCTGTATGGCAGCCTATTATTTATTTGTGCTTGTCAAATTACTGTAGCGAGCCTACCGACTATCGTAATCTATAGACTGTGCCTGCTGACATGTTAAAAAGGACAGGAAGTTATGCAATACAAAGCGCCCTTACGTGACATTCAATTCGTGATGCATGAACTACTCGATAGTGAAAGCCACTACAAAACTCTGCCAGCCTTTCAAGAAGCTGATCGTGAGTTGATGGATAGCCTGTTTGAGATGGCGGCAAGCTTTGCCGAAAACGAGCTATCACCTTTGAATCAAAGCGGCGATGCAGAAGGCTGCCAGTTTGACAACGGTACTGTGACCACACCAAAAGGCTTTAAAGAAGCTTATAAGCAGTACTGTGAGCTTGGCTTCCCAGCGCTATCAGCTGAAGAAGAATTTGGTGGTCAAAATATGCCGTTCTCACTATCAACGGTCATCAATGAGATGGTCGGTACGGCGAACTGGTCATTTTCTATGTATCCTGGCCTATCGCATGGCGCGATCCAAACCATCGAACACCATGGCACTGATGAGCAAAAACAGACTTACCTAGAAAAAATGGTCACCGGCGAATGGTCAGGCACCATGTGCTTGACAGAAGCCCACGCAGGCTCTGACTTGGGTATTATCCGTACCAAAGCTGAGCCAAATGATGACGGTACTTATAGCATCACCGGTCAAAAAATCTTCATCTCAGCGGGCGAGCACGACCTCACCGACAACATCATTCATATCGTTCTAGCCCGTCTACCAGGCGCGCCTGCTGGCACCAAAGGCATCTCACTGTTTATCGTACCTAAAGTATTGGTCAACGAAGACAACAGCCTTGGCGAAAACAACAACGTCGTCTGTGGCTCTATCGAGCACAAAATGGGCATCAAAGCCTCAGCGACTTGCGTGATGAACTTCGATGGTGCAAAAGGCTACTTGATTGGCCCAGAAAACCGCGGTCTACAGTGCATGTTTACCTTTATGAACGTCGCTCGTATCGGTACGGCAGTCCAAGGCTTGACCGCAGCAGAATATGCTTTCCAAGGCTCATTGACCTATGCCAAAGACCGCCTAGCGATGCGCTCACTATCAGGTGCCAAAGCACCAGACAAAGTCGCTGACCCAATCATCGTTCATCCAGCGGTGCGCAACATGCTGTTGACCGAAAAAGCCTTTGCTGAAGGCGGTCGTGCCCTCGTTTATTACCTCTCACACTTTGCTGATACTGTGGCAAAAGGCGAAGGCGATGATCTAAAATTTGCTGACCAAATGCTGTCACTGTTGACGCCGATTGCTAAAGCGTTCTTGACCGAAACAGGCCTAGAAGCGGCTAACCATGGCGTACAGGTCTATGGCGGTCACGGCTTTATCAGTGAATGGGGCATGGAGCAAAACGTCCGTGACACGCGTATCGCTTGCTTGTACGAAGGCACCACCGAAATCCAAGCGCTCGACCTACTCGGCCGTAAAGTCTTGGGCTCACAAGGTAAAATGCTGGCCAATTTTGTCAACATCATCCAGACTTTCTGCCAAGAACACAAAGACAATGACGAGATGGGTCAGTTCATCCGCCCACTTGCCAAACACGTCAAAGAATGGGGCGACTTGACCGCACGCATCGGTATGCAAGCAACTGAAAACCCAGATGCAGTTGGCGGCGCGGCTGTTGACTACTTATACTTTAGCGGTTATGTGACCCTAGCTTACTTATGGGCGCGTATGGCCTTGGTCGCGCAGACGGCATTGGCAAATGGTACGGGCGAAAAAGCCTTTTATGATGCCAAAGTCAAAACCGCGCAATTCTACTTTGCAAAATTATTGCCGCGTACCACCACGCATGTACAGCGTATCAGCACAGGTGTTGAGCCGTATATGACCATGGATGTGGATCAATTTGCGTTTTAATAGTGTTTTTGCACTAGTATTTTGACGACAGCACACTATACTTATATCGGCAACATACCAAGGTGTGTTGCCGATTTTGTTGGTCAATTATATTTTGGTGTACGCATAATTCACGAAGAAAAACACCTGCTCATAGGCTTATTTGTTAAACTTTGCTTAGCCGTTGCTTTGATTATGAGTCGCGCAGATGACCTCAAAAAGCAATCCATACGTTTGGCACTTCTTATTTTCATCGCTCCAACTTTTATTTATTTGAACCAAAGGAATGTTTATGGCTGTTTATAATGCCCCTCTTAATGACATGCGCTTTATCTTAAACGATGTATTTAACGCGCCTGAGTTTTGGCAAAATAACGAAAACCTAGCTCATGTCGATATGGAAACCGTCGATATGATTTTAGAAGAAATGGCAAAACTGTCAAAAAACGTTTTGTTGCCTATCAACCGTAGCGGTGATGAAGAAGGCGCAACCTTTGAGGGTGATGGCGTTGTCACCACGCCTACTGGTTTTAAAGAAGCTTATAAGCAGTATGCTGAATCAGGCTGGGTGGGCTTGAGTGGTAATGCTGAGTACGGCGGTCAAGGTTTTCCAAAGATGGTCACCATGCTGACCGAAGAGATGGTATTTACCGCCAACCAATCCTTTGCTCTCTACCCTAACCTAACGGTTGGTGCCACGCTTTGCCTCAACGCGGCGGCGTCTGAAGAGCAAAAACAAACTTACTTAGAAAAAATGTATAACGGCGAATGGTCAGGCACCATGTGCTTGACTGAGCCGCATGCAGGTACTGACCTCGGTATCATCAAAACCAAAGCCGTGCCAAACGATGACGGTAGCTACAATATCTCTGGTACCAAAATCTTTATCACTGGCGGCGAGCATGACCTCACTGACAATATCATTCATTTGGTATTGGCAAAAACTCCAAATGCGCCAGAAGGCTCAAAAGGCATTTCACTGTTTGTCGTACCAAAATTCTTGGTCAATGAAGATGGTAGCTTGGGTGAGCGCAACACTGTGGCGGTTGGCTCTATCGAGCACAAGATGGGTATCAAAGCCTCAGCGACTTGCGTGATGAACTTTGATAACGCCAAAGGCTGGATGGTGGGCGCAGAAAACACCGGCTTATCTTCTATGTTTATCATGATGAACTATGAGCGTGTGACCATGGGTCTACAAGGCCTTGGTGGCTCTGAGCTGGCTTATCAAAACGCAGCATTATACGCCAATGATCGTGGTCAGGGTCGTAGTGACACCCAAATTCAAAGCCCAGAAAAGCCTGCCGATGCCATCATCCATCATGCTGATGTGCGCCGCATGCTGCTAAATGCCAAAGCCAACACCGAAGCGTCACGCTGCTTTGCCATGTATGTCGCCAAAAACCTTGACGAAGAAAAGTTTAGTACTGACCCAGAGGCCGCTCAAGCCGCTGCTGCACGTGTTGCCCTACTGACGCCAGTTGCCAAAGCCTTCTTAACCGACAAAGCACTAGAAGCCACGGTTGATTGCCAGCAAGTATTTGGTGGTCATGGCTATATCCGCGAATGGGGCATGGAGCAAATCGTCCGTGATACTCGTATCGCGCAGATCTATGAAGGCACCAACGGTATTCAAGCGCTTGACCTACTCGGTCGTAAAGTGGCAAAAAATAACGGCAAATATGTCACCCATTTCTTAGGTGAGATTCGTGATTTTGTCAACAACATGCAGGCCGATCATGGCATCAAGCAGGCCACACTAGATGCAGCTGATACCATTGAAGAGCTGACCACCACAGTGCTGAGCAATATCGGCGAGCGTAAGAGCGAAATCAACGGCTGCGCGGTTGACTATATGCATGCCTTTGGTTACCTTGCCTACTCGTATATGTTTGCCTTGATGGTTGAAGCTGCTAATGGCAAAGAGGGTGAGTTCTACACCAACAAAGCCAAGCTTGCCGATTATTTCGTTGGCCGTATCTTGCCACGTATCAATGCGCATGCACAGATGGTCAAAGCTGGTAGTGACCCAATGATGAACTTTGATCTTGATTATTTTGATGTACCTGCCAACTAATCGGTCGCTATTGGTACATTAATACATATAAAAAAAGGGACAGTTAGGTGACTGTCCCTTTTTTTGCCCAAATCATTTGGTCTGTGTTATAGGTCTATGCTACGGATATCTATGGATATCAATATATTCGTGAGTGATTTAACACCGTTTGATAATATTTAGCCATTTTAGTCCATTTAAGTGACTGTCGATTGTATTTAGGATACGCCCTAGTAAAAATAACTGCTAACAAAATAATTCACCACCGAACTATCGTTATGATTAAAATAACGCAGGATACTTGTCTGATGGTGTGCCGCTCGTTGGTCGCCCAGCAACTTTGATGACTCTTAAATAATAAAAACCGCTTATAATAAATCCTCTCATAATAAAGGACGCAACGTGTCAGAACTAAAACGCATTTTGCAACAGATTACTGCGCTCAGTGATGTGCCCGATCCGGTGGTGCTCAAGCGCTTGATAAATGAGCTGCGCGTCAGTGATAGAGAGCCTGCCCTAGCCAATCAAAATATTCAATCACTAATCGACATCCTTCGTCAGCATCCAGAGTATGCAGATGGGCTGGCCAGCTTTGTGTTAAAGCTCATTATCGAGTATCGACAAATTGCGCTATACACCGACACAGGCATCATGTCGGATCAAGGGTTTTTTAACAGTCTGCGCCGGCTGATTGGGCATCGGTTTTTGCCTTTATTGCCGCAAGAAGACTCCGTAGTTGAACTGGTGGGTTATTTATTTAATAAGCGCTCTGATGAACGCTGGCTGGCCAACATCGAGCGCGACAAGTGGGATGCGCTGGTCGAGCTATTAAAAGTCAATGAGCAGCATCTGGACCTAGTCGCTACCGCCAAAAACAACATATTAAACGCCATTATTATCTTATCGTACCGCATTAGCGGCATTGGCTTGCACCCCGATCTGATGGAGTCGTATCCTCAGATACTCAACTACTCTGCGTCTTTTGTCGCCCAAAACCAAGAAGCCGTGCTGTTTGTCAATCAGTATCGCCAAGCCCACGAGTTAGATACGCTGACAGACATCACACCCGAAAAAGCTGTAGACCCAGCGCCCTTGCTGGTCATGCTTGAGCAGTGCGAAGGCATCGTCGCCACCGTACGTAAGCGCATTTATAAAACAGGTATCTCTATTCGTCTGACCAACATGATGCTGCGCCTTGATCAAAGCCTGCAGCGCATGCGCATCTTGACCGAGCTTGTGACCGATGATCATCAAAAGCGAGATCATGCGGTGATTGAGCTGGTGCAGACGCTGATTACCACGGCCAATCGCCGCTATAGTATTGGCTATTTGATTGACAATAATACTAAACTGCTATCGCGCAAAGTCACAGAAAACGCCAGCCGCGTTGGTGAGCACTATATCAGTACCGATAAAGCTGGCTATCAAAAAATGTTTAAAAAGGCCTCTATCGGCGGTTTTGTCATTGCCTTTATGGCTACCATCAAGATACTGGCCTATCAATTGGCCTTAGCGCCAATGGGACGCGCGTTTGTTAATAGTATGATTTATGGCTTGGGTTTTGTATTCATTCATGTCATTCGTGGTACAGTCGCTACCAAGCAGCCGGCCATGACTGCTGCGGCCATCGCTTCAACGATATCGGACGGCTCGGGCAAAAAATCACGGCAATTGACCAAGCTCTCAGAGCTGGTGGTCGACATTTTGCGCACGCAGTTTATCGCTATCATGGGTAACGTCATGCTGGCTATCCCAGTTGCTTTGATTATCTCGTTTGCATGGCTACAGTACACAGGCGCACCGATGATCGACACCACCAAGGCTGAGCACCTCCTGCACGACCTTGATCCTTTTCGCTCATTGGCTCTGCCTCATGCTGCCATCGCTGGGGTTTATTTATTCTTATCAGGTCTGATTGCAGGCTATTACGATAATTTGGCGGTTTATAACCATGTCGGCGCGCGTATCCAGCGTCATCGACTCTTGCGATACGTACTGCCCAAATCTTGGCTCCAGCGGCTGGGCGGCTTTGTCGAGGCCAACCTCGGCGCTATCATGGGCAACTTTTTGTTCGGTGTGTTTTTGGGCAGTACGGCTACCATCGGCTTTATATTTGGGCTACCGATTGATATCCGCCATATCGCCTTTGCCTCAGCCAACCTAGCGCATGGATTGTTTAATATCTCCGCCGACCAAATCAGCTGGAGCGTGATTTTATTGTCGATCCTAGGAGTGGCGCTAATCGGCATCGTCAACCTGATGGTCAGTTTTTCTCTGGCGCTGTTTGTCGCGCTACGCTCCAAAGAAGTACGTTTCTTTGAATGGGGCCGTTTGACCAAATTGGTGTTTGGTCACATTATCAGTCATCCTTCTGACTTTTTTTGGCCACGTGACAAGCCCATGAAATATGCGCGTATCGATAGTCAAGGACACATGATATTTGATGACACCTCGGCACAAAAAAGCGGTAAACCCCTCCCAAGTAACTATGTGGTACGCCGCCTATCCGATGTCAGAATACTGCCTGAGTCCAAACAGGCAGGGGCACAAAATGCGCAGACCAGCACCGACATATACTACGCCAATCAGCCAAAAGGCGATCATATACAGCCGCATGCACCGCCGAAAAAAGTCATCGACTTAGATGACGGCCTCGTCGATGAAGAGCTAAACAGTGTACCGTACGCCAATGATATTCAATACGGCAAAACCAACAATCTGTCAGCTGATAGTAGCGCGCAAAACCAGCGCCATCGTACTGACCAAAATAGTGCTGACCAAAGCATGAGCGCCCCTGATAGCAAGCCTGCAGGCGATGCCAAAACGCCACTGCCAAAACCCAAAAAACCACCAAAACTGCCCAGTTAATACGGGCACTTTGCTTATGTCGAACTGGGGTTTATATAGGGCGTGCCCTTATTTTAAAAATGGTGATAAAAATGAGATGAATGGCAGCCAAACATTGTGATTAGACATTTTGATCAAACATTGTCATCAAACAACGAACACAGCACAGAGAATATCGAGCTATTAGTCAGCTAATTGACAGCATTTGGCCAGAGTTAGCCATCTTTAACCCATTTAGATGATTATCTATTGAAGTAAGGGCGTTTGCTAATGGACGTTTTTAAAACGCATTAAACGTAAAGCATTAAGTGTAACCAGCACGGTTGCGCCAGTATCAGCCAATACCGCGATCCATAAACCCGTGATACCGAGTACCGTGGTGATTAGAAACACTGCTTTTAGGCCCAGCGCAAAAATTACGTTTTGATGAATATTGGATAAGGTTGCCCGCGACAATTCAATCAGATGAGCGACGTCGGTCACGCGACTTTTTAATAAGGCGACGTCAGCCGTTTCAATCGCGACGTCAGTACCACCGCCCATCGCGATACCGACATCGGCAGTCGCTAACGCTGGCGCATCATTGATACCATCACCAATCATCGCTATTTGGGTTTTAGTCTTCATCTCTTCTATCAAACGCAGCTTATCTTCGGGCAACAGCTCAGCTTGCCACTCTATATCTAGATGACTAGCAAGCGCTTGAGCAGTAAGGCGGTTGTCGCCCGTCAGCATCATGGAGCGAACCCCCATTGCATGAAGCTGTGCTACGCCTTCTTTGGCATCGTCCCGCAGCTCATCTCGTAGCGCGATTAGCCCGAGCACCTCACGGCTTTGCTCATCGAACAGCACCGACACCGTTTTTCCTTCATTTTGTAATGCTTCGATTTGGGCATTTTGTTTGGCGGTTATTGAGGTTTGGTCGGCGGCATATACAGGAGAGCCGATGGTTAAAGAGCGCCCAGCTACCGTTGCATGTACAGCTTTACCTGCAGTCGCGTGAGCCTTAGACGCTACTGGTATGGCAATATTGGCCGCTTTGGCGTGATCGATGATGGCTTTTGCAAGCGGATGGTTAGAGGCGGACTCAACACTGGCAAACAGCGCTAATATCGCATTTTTATCTTGAGCATCCATATACTGCTGGGCAAAAGTGACAACATCGGTCACGCGGGGTTTGCCTTCCGTTAACGTACCTGTCTTGTCAAAAGCAACCGTATTGACGCGACCAATGGTTTCTAACGCGCTCCCACCTTTGATCAGTAAGCCGCGGCGCGTACCAACAGCCAGACCCGAGGCGATAGCGGCCGGTGTGGATAGGACGAGGGCGCATGGACAGGCGATGAGCAATAGTGCCAAACCGCGATATAACCAAGTTGCCCACTCCCCGCCCATCACTAACGGCGGAATAATAATAACTAAAGCGGCAATCGCCATCACTGCTGGCGTGTAGTAGCGGCTAAACTTTTCGATAAAACGTGCAGTGGGCGCTTTGGAGGCTTGCGCCTGCTCCACTAGCTCAATGATTCGTGCAATGGTATTGTCAGCGGCTGTTTTTTCTACGCGTATGTGCAGCGCGCCCTCCATATTGATGGCACCTGCAAACACCTTGTCGCCTACTGTTTTGGCAACGGGGATAGACTCGCCGGTGATGGGCGACTCATCAAGGCTAGATGCGCCCTGAGTAATAATGCCGTCAGCAGACACCTTATCGCCCGGGCGTACCAGCACCAAGTCATCGATTTGTAGTGAAGACGCCGGTACATCGCGCTGCCCGCCTTGTGCGTCAAGTAAAATTGCAGTCTTTGGCACCAGTGCCGCCAAAGCCCTAATGCCAGCACGCGCGCGATCAGCAGCCACGCTCTCTAGTAGCTCGCCGACTGAGAATAAGAATACCACTGCTGCTGCCTCTTCAGGCTCACCAATAATAAGCGCACCAATTGCCGCAACCGACATCAGCATCTCAATCGAAAAAGGCGTGCCGGTCGACGCTAAGGCAAAGGCTTTACGAGCAAAAGGAGACACACCCACAATGACGGCAACAGCAAATGCCCACATGCCATAATCAGAAAAAACCACCGATAGCGCGTAAGCGGCGCTCATCAACACACCAAGACCAATGACTTGCTTGCCTTTGCGGCTTTGCCACCAACGTGGCTGCTCTGTAGCGGATGGACTCTCGCTACTTAGATCGGTTGATTGATCCGTTATGGCAAATATACCAAACCCGAGGCGCGTAATGGTTTTTTCGATGTCACTAAATTGCGTCTCTCCATCAGGCGCTAATGTTAGCGTTAACTTTTCGGTGGCAAAGTTAAGCTGTACATCAGAGACGTCAGGCATACGGGCGAGCGCCGTTTCAATTTTACCGACGCAACTGGCACAGTCCATACCTTCGATATGATATTGCATAATTATTTTTCCTAATGCGTTGTCCTCATAACTTGTACTGCTATAAGCATTTTTTAATAAATCTATTATGAACCCTATAGTGGCTTTAGAGTCAAGGCGCTTTATATCTGACGTCATAACATTGATTTATTAGCCATTGAACTTTATAGTTACTCTAATGTTTAATGCTCAAGAGGCAGCCATGCTGATTAAAATCGGAGAACTCGCTAAACGCACAGGCGCGACAGTAGAAACCATTCGTTACTATGAGAAGGAAGGATTACTGCCTGAGCATTCACGCAGTGCAGGCAATTATCGTTTATATAATGACACGCACATCGAGCGTCTACAGTTTATCCTGCACTGTCGTACGCTTGATATGACGTTGGATGAAGTACGGGTGTTATTGCAGTACTGGGATGAGCCTGACAGAGACTGCGGTAATGTAGATGCCTTATTAGATGAGCATATTGAGGCGGTAGAAGTTCGTATTAAAGAGTTGATGCAATTAAAACAGCATCTAATGGATTTGCGAAAAAAATGCCTATCTAGCGCACCCGCGGTATCCTGTGGAATATTAAATGCTCTTGCTGATAATTCTTGTCATCAGTAGAAGCATCAGCCGCATTGTTTAGACGCTACATTATAAATAATCAAAGGAATAATTTTGTCTGAATTAAAAACTGTCGGGCTTTTTGCCATTACTGCACTAGCAGAGATTGTAGGCTGCTACTTGCCATATTTATGGCTAAGAGAAGGGAAGTCAATATGGCTGCTTGTTCCTAGCGCCCCTAGTTTGACCGCCTTTGTTTGGCTGCTGACTTTACATCCAACCGCCGTTGGTAGGGTTTATGCGGCTTACGGTGGTATGTATGTAACGATTGCAATTCTATGGTTATGGGCTATCGATGGTGTCCAGCCAACAACGTGGGACATATTAGGCACATCAGTGGCACTACTAGGCATGGCTATTATCATGTTTGCACCGCGCACTACATAGTGCAATACCCCATTGGCGACAGCCATTGCTCTCTTCAAGCCTATTAACAGACGACCTAAAACGAAATTAGCTAGCTATCGTCCTCGTCACAAGCTTGGACAGTGTGCGCTTGAGGTAACAACCTTACCATCGCTCAAGCGATAAGCCAGTAAGTGATTGCCCCATACACAGCCACCGTCTAGCGCACGTGCATGTGGCAGATCAACTTCGGCTTTGAGCGCCGCCCAATGACCAAAGAGTATCTTACGCGTACGCGGTACTTGCCAGTCAAACCACGGTGCGAAGTCATCAGGCATCGGCTCTTGCAGCCCTGCACTAAAGTCAAACTCTAAGGTGCCATCTTGTTTGCACAGGCGCATACGTGTGAAGTAATTGGCAATCGCACGCAGCTTAGTATAGCCGCTTATCTGTGCATGCCACTTATCAGCTGTCTTACTATATAGGTTAGGCAATAGCGCATCAAGCTGCGGCAAACTGCTTTGCAGCGCCGCCTCTAACTGCCGCGCATAATCAGCCGCAGCCTCGATGCTCCAATGCGGCGGCACACCCGCATGCACCAATACCGTGTGCTCATCAGGATAAGCCAATACTGACTGATGACGCAGCCACTCTAGCAACTCATCACAATCTTCAGCAGCAAAAATCGGCGCAGTCTTGTCTTTATTTTTGAGCTTTGCCGCGCCGCGCCAGACCGCAATCAAGTTGATATCATGATTGCCTAGCACGGTCGCCGCTGCGCCCTGCTCACACAGCGACTTGACATGGCGCAGCGTGCTTAACGAATCCTCACCGCGCGCGACCAAGTCACCTGCAAACCACAGTTTGTCTTGAGTCGGGTCAAATGCTAACGTGTTTAGTAATTGACGATAAGCGGCATAACAACCTTGCAAATCGCCGATGACATACTGATGACGAAACCCCATAAACCCTCAATAAATCAATCTATAAAATCATAACCAACAAACAGTAGGCTTGCTATACAAGCAAATGCCGCGAATGATTGCTTAGCGCGACAAAGTCTTGGACACTCAGCGTCTCAGGTCTGGCTTGCGGGTCGATGGCACAGGCAGCAAAGTCCGTTTCGCTTAGCGTCGGCAACAAAGTCGAATTTTTAAAGATAGCACGCAATGTCTTACGGCGATGATTGAAAGTCTCACGAACGACGATAGCAAAATACTCTTCATCTTCTGCCACCACTGGCTTGTCGATATGCGGAGTCAAGCGAAAGACGGCGCTGGTGACTTTAGGTGGTGGATTAAACGCACCGCGTGGCACTGTGAGTAGATAGTCGGTATCACAGTGATACTGCATGATGACCGATAGACGGCCATAGGTCTTGCTACCGACATCCGCGGTGATACGCTCAACCACTTCTTTTTGTAGCATAAAATGCATGTCTTGAATGACATCTGCAAAGCTAAGCAGATGAAAAAGTATCGGTGTGGAGATATTATAAGGAAGGTTGCCCACCACCCGCAGCTTACCACGCTCAGCGCTATACAGCTCGCGATAATCAACGTGCATGGCATTGTCTTTGATGATAGTAAAGTTCGGATGGCTGTTGGCACCGATACGGATACGCAGGCTATCGGCCAAATCACGATCCAGCTCCACCACCGTCATCGCATCAACTTCTGCCAATAGCGGCTCAGTCAGCGCGCCCATTCCCGGTCCAATCTCAATCAAATTATCGTCGCGCTCTAAACGAATGCTATCGACAATTTGGCGAATAACGCTGGTATCATGCAAGAAGTTTTGACCGAAACGTTTGCGCGGCTGGTGTTTGGCAGTGCGTAGACTGGAAGCAAGGCTTTGAGCATCAAAAGTAGTTTTGGACATAAAAAGGTCTTAATAGATAAAAGATAAAGGGGTTATAACGCTATGGCAGCAATGTGCTGATTATATATCAATGAATTATAACACAGCTCATCAAGGCACTCGCAATACTGGGCGACAATGACTGATGCCTGATATCCACGCCCTAGAAGGACGTGGTTTTACGGCGTTAGATGATAATAGCACTGTCTTTTTGCGATGTTTTATTAGCAAACTACCTCTACCTTAGCACAACCGACACATTGCTTTTTTTTGTTCTTAAACCATTTGGTATATTCTTGGTTATATATGGTTTTCTAGTGAGAAATTGAACTTTTGGCTGTGGGCTAATGGTAGCAATGGTTTGGTTTATGGAGATAGTTCTAGTGTATTTGTGAGTGAACATATAGCTGATATTTCGAGATTATTTTTAATTTACCATACTTACAAAGCTCGTCCAGTTTTTAATGCAAACTCCCAATCTTTGCGATTGTTTTTTAAAGCCAGTTTCGCTGCCGCTTCAAAATTATAAGGGACTTTGATATGTTCAACTTTCCACTGTTTCCCTTGTTCTGTTTCAGTACCTTGTACAAGAGCATAGCTTGCATCAGGAGAGTAGTTTTGCATTTTGTGGACAACAGGCAAATCATCAGCATAGGCAGGGTAGCCCACACTCCCAGTATTGATTACAATTTGACCTGTCGATAACTTTACCATACGCGGGGTGTGAGTATGACCGCATATGATAATAGGCTTATCAATATCGTTAAGTATGCTCAAAATATCTGAATCGCTACGAACTATTGGCTGACCAGTTTCTACATTTTCTAACAGATATACCATGTCATCAGTTGGTGAGCCGTGGCATAGATAAACATCTCCATCTAATTCATAGTCGAAAGGCAAAGCCTTCATCCATTGAATAGCCTCATTGGGCAAGTCTTCTACAATAAACTGTAGAGTTGGGTTGTAAATACCCCATTATTAACACAACGTCATCGTAGCTTCATAAATCTGCCTATCTTGGTTGCCACGAATAGTAATAATATCTTTTTGATGTTTCATCAATAATTCATAAGTGGCTTTAGGCGCAATTGGACCATATAGAATATCCCCAAGGTTAACAATTTGATTAACATTTCTTTGTTTAATATCTCTTAGTACAGCTTCGAGAGCGAAAACATTACTGTGTATATCTGAAATGGCAGCTATAGTAATTGTCGGCTTAGCACCTTTGGAATACGACATTACAATTATTTCCTTTAAAAGGTTTTTTTAAAAATATTCAAGTATACCCCAAGGGAAGCAGCTAATTTAACCTTCACCCCTATTAACAGACCACTGAAAACAGACTGAATATAGTAGAACCACCTATATTAGATCTTGTTTGATATCAAATGACAGGTATATCAATGAGTAAGTGACTTCTCAGCCATCTCATTAGCCATATTTAATGCTTGATACAGACTGGTAGCACTGGCACCCCCACTCCCTGCTAGGTCTAACGCCGTGCCATGATCCACTGACGTGCGTATATAAGGCAGCCCCAAGGTAAGATTGACTGTATCGCCAAATCCATGTGATTTGAGCACTGGTAGGCCTTGATCGTGATACATGGCGATGACCGCATCGCAGTTTGCCAAGTGTCTGGGGGTAAACAGCGTATCAGCTGGCATCGCCTCAGAGATATTAACCCCTGCAGCGATAAACTCACGCAATACGGGATTGATAATCTCTATCTCCTCTACTCCCAAATGCCCGCCCTCACCTGCATGTGGGTTTAGACCGCAGACCAAAATTCGTGGATGCATCAGACCAAATTTTTCTTGCATATCATCGATGACGATTTGTACTGTTTGCCGCACATTATTAGTGGTGATGGCAGCAGGGATGTCCTTTAAGGCCAAATGCGTGGTGACGAGCGCCACTTTCATGGCTTGATTGGCAAGCATCATCACCACTTTATCGCAGCCACTTTGCTGCATAAAAAACTCAGTATGACCGCTGAACATGGTACCATCTGGCAGTCTGATATCGGCATCGATCAGTGCTGACTTTTGTAATGGTCCTGTGATAATGGCCGCAATGGCTTTGTAGGTAGCCAACTGATGGGCAATCTCTAATTGCTGGGCGACCATGGCTGAGTTGCGCGTATTAATTTGTCCACAAACGACGGATTGAGCACAAGGCGTATTTAACAAAATAAACGCATTGCCATCATGAGTACTCATATGCATCTGCTCTAAAAAGTTATCAGCTGCTATGCCTAAATCGACAGTTTGCCAGCGCGGACAGCTTCGTAGTACGCCCGCTGCCAGCAACATATCAGCACGCTTTTGTAGCGCGGTATGATCGGCAGTGACCCATATAGGACGCGCAAAGTCTTGTAGCTTACCCTCAGCTGCCAGCATCAGCACGATATCCATACCGATACCAGCAGGTTCACCGGTAGTGATTAATAGCGGCAATTTTTTTTGCATAGTGAAAGCCATCCTGTAGTGATATTAAAATTTTGATTTAATTATATTTTTATTAGAAAAACCAGATTTCCTCGTTAAGTTTAATCTTAAACATTCTCGCTCATCAAAGACGGTGTTTTTATAGATAATTACTTATAACGTCCGAAAAAAGGGCAGAATGTGTTAAACTTTCGCCTTTCATTGTAGCATTTACTAGCAAGCATTGAGACCACGTTTGGTACCTCGAGCATAACCGTGCGTCGCCTTTGTTTTGTTGCGTCGTTTTGCTGCACTATTACTAAAATGAAAACCTTACCACATACCCATCTATACCTTTTTTATAGCATATTTATACCGACTTTTGACACATTAGGCACTCATGGCAGACAACGACAAATCCGACGACTTACTCAATCAGACACCGCCGCATAATATCGATATCGAAAAGGCGCTACTGGCCTCTTTGATGAGTATTGAAGAGGCGTATGACAAGATTGCCGATATCGTCACCAAAGACGATTTTTATGCGGGTCGGCATCAATACATTTTTGATGCGATTGCCCATTTAGCTGCCGTTGGCGAGCCTTATGACACTGTGATGGTCCATGACTGGCTAGAGGCACAAAAACTCCTAAAAAGTGCCGGCGGCGACAGCTATTTGGCAGATATTTTGAGTCAAAGCCCAGCGACCCTATTTAACCTCACCGCCTATGCGCAGCGCGTACGTGAGCTCTCCACCTTACGCCAGCTGATTACCACTGGTAACGATATGCTGGCGCTGGCATATAATCCAAAAGACCAAACGGTCAGTGATATTTTAGACAATGTCGAAAGTAAGATATTTAGCATCAATGAGCAGCATAATAAACGCGCCGAGCAGCGTGGGCCTGTCGGTATTACCTCGGTGCTGACCAATGTCATCGACCAAATTCAAGAACTAAAATCCAACCCCGATGGCATGATTGGCTTACAAACACCCTTTGCAGAGTTAAACAATAAAACGCAAGGCCTGCAATCTGGCGACTTAATCATCGTCGCCGCCCGTCCATCTATGGGTAAAACGACCTTTGCCATGAACTTAGCAGAAGGTGTATTGTTTAATGAAGACCTGCCAGTGGTGGTGTTTTCTATGGAGATGCCCGCTGAGTCTATCGTCATGCGTCTGCTATCCTCTTGGGGGGCGATCAACCAAACGCACCTGCGCTCAGGCCAGATGAACGAAGACGAATGGGCGAAGATGATGAACGCCATTCAGCATCTACAATCAAAGCATCTGTACATCGATGACAGTACGGCGCTACCGCCCTCTGAGATGCGCTCACGCTGCCGGCGCATCGCCAAAAACCATGATGGCAAGCTAGGCGCTATCGTGGTCGATTATCTACAGCTGATGAAAGTCCCGAGCCTCGATGGCAACCGTGTGGGCGAAATCTCTGAGATCTCTCGTAGTCTAAAGGCGCTCGCACGTGAGCTTGAGTGTCCGGTCATCGCCTTATCACAGCTTAACCGTAGTCTGGAAAACCGCCCAAACAAACGCCCTATTATGTCGGATTTGCGCGAATCAGGGGCAATTGAGCAGGATGCCGATTTGATTATGTTCATCTATCGCGATGAGGTTTATAATGAAAACTCAGACCTCAAAGGCGTGGCCGAAATCATCATTGGTAAACAGCGTAACGGGCCCATTGGTACCGTACGTTTGGGCTTTGAAGGCCAGTTTACCCGCTTTATCAACCTAACGCCTGAGTACTATCAAGGTGTCAGTTTTGAAAATGATGAATAACCCCAAACGCTCACGATTGAACATTGAATAAAACCCAAACAAATCATCACGAACCGAACCCTAGCCAGTGCGGTATCAGCGCCATTGATATCGCATTGGCTTTATTACTTCACCCCCTTTTTATTCGATGTATTTGCTCATAAAACAAGTTGATTTATCAAATCACGTTGCCAATAAAGAAGCCCATTATGCGTACCATTACTATCAAACCAAAAGCCCTCACTCATAACTTATACCAAGTAAAAAAACTGGCCCCAAGTGCTAAAGTACTCGCCATGGTCAAGTCCAATGCCTATGGTCATGGCGTGGCTGCGGTACTGCCCGCCCTGCAGCAGGCTGATGGCATCGGCGTGGCTACTTTGGCAGAGGCTCTAGAGGCGCGGCAGTTGGGCTGGCATAAAACCATTGGACTCATTGAAGGCGCCTTTACCGCTGATGAATGGCAGACCGCCATTGCCCAAGATATCAGCTGCGTGATTCATCATGAGCCGCAGCTGATGTGGGCGCTAGACAACATCCCACCTGCCAGCAGTGCCACGCGCGTGGTTTGGCTAAAATACAATACCGGTATGAATCGCTTAGGATTTGATGCCAAAGGCGTTATCGATGCGGCGGCGCAGCTACATGCAGCCGGCTATCAGCTGATTTTGACCACCCATTTTGCCAATGCCGATGACAGCAGCCACCCGCTAAATGCGCTACAAATTCAGCGCTTTAACGACATGCTGCAAATCTTGAAAGAAACGGTCAGCCAAGAGGTAAAAGGCTCGTTGTGCAACTCAGCAGGTATCGTCAATTTTGCAGAACATCATCATGACTGGGTACGCCCTGGTATTATTTTATATGGCAGCTCACCGGTCGTCGATCAAAGTGCAGCTACGTTAGACTTGCAGCCTGCAATGGAGTTTTGCGCCCAAATCATCGCCTTGCAGACAGTCAGCGCTAATGATGCCATCGGCTATGGCAGCTTATGGTCAGCACCGCACGATACCAAAACCGCCCTCGTCAGTATCGGCTACGGTGACGGCTACCCTCGCGTCATCAGCACTGACGCCTATGTGACCGTCATCAATGCCGCAGATCAGCAGCGCTATCGCTGTGCCGTACTTGGACGCGTGGCCATGGATATGATCGTTATCGATGCCAGCGCGATGCCAGCAGACACCGCCTTAAACAGCAAAGTCATCTTATGGGGTGAGGCACCGCACGTCGATGAAGTCGCAAGCCACGCTGGGACGATCAGCTATGAGCTATTATGTCGCCTGAGCACGCGCCCAGCCCGTATAGCCGCTCACTAAATACCTAAACTTGAATCACTGACAGGTTTGGCATCCTGACTGGCAAAGGGTTTTATGTCATTAGCCAGTCTACGCACACAGATGGTATCGGGCGTCTATAGCAAGTAATACCACAACCATATAAAAGGGTGCTGACTTGAGAAAATTGGCCGTTTACATTGGGCCTAATTGCGCTATACTAAAAGTTTGTTGTCACCCCAGTGTGCGCGTTGAGCGCTGCTGCACAAGACTGATAACGTTTCACTGACTGCGATTGACTGCTAGGACTACTATGAGTTTGCGCCATTTTTTGACTTTATCTGATTTAACCCAACAAGAACTAGAAACCCTTATCAAACGCGCAAGCGAATTACGTAAGATGCAACATGCAGGCGAGGTCTATCAGCCTTTTGTTGGCCGTACGCTGGGCATGATTTTTGAAAAATCCTCTACCCGTACGCGTATCTCGTTTGAGACCGGTATGGGGCAATTTGGCGGTAGCGCCATCTTTTTATCACCCAATGATACCCAGCTGGGCCGCGGTGAGCCTTTAGAGGACTCAGCCCGCGTCATCTCAAGCATGGTCGATATCATTATGATTCGCACCTTTGGTCACGAAAAAGTCGAGACCTTTGCTGAGTACTCTAGTGTTCCGATTATCAATGCCCTTACCGATGAATTCCACCCTTGCCAATTGCTCGCCGACATGCAAACCTTCTATGAGCATCGTGGCAGTATCAAAAATAAAATCGTCACTTGGGTTGGCGATGGCAACAATATGTGCGCCTCCTACATGCAAGCGGCCAATCAATTTGGCTTTGAGCTGCGCGTGGCCGCGCCTTATGGCTTTGAGCCTGATACCGAGCTAATGAAACGCTTCTCGCATTGCGTGAGTTTGGTCGAGGATGTACAAGACGCAGCAAAAGACTCGCACCTTATCGTCACTGACGTGTGGGCCAGTATGGGTCAAGAGTCTGAGCAAAATACACGCGCGCGCCGTTTTGCACCCTATCAAGTGACGCCCTCATTGCTTGATAAAGCCGACCCTGACGTGGTGTTTATGCACTGCTTGCCTGCGCACCGCGGCGAAGAAATCTCTCACGACATGCTCGATGATCCACGCTCCGTGGTCTGGGACGAAGCCGAAAACCGCTTACATGCGCAAAAGGCCCTGATGGAGTTTTTGCTCAAGGATAAGATTAAACTATCGGTTTAGCTGATCGATAATCGAGTCGTTTAAAAGCCAATCTTTTTTTAAAACAGATAGCAAAAAAGGCAGATTACTTATAGTAGTCTGCCTTTTCTTAGTTCCAAGTTCTTAGTTTCAAGTTCTTAGTTTCAAGTTCTTAGTTTCAAGTTCTTAGTTTCAAGTTCTTAGTTTCAAGCGTTAAAAGTTTAACGATAAATAATGACGCTTATTAACGCGTTATCGTTTCAACTCCATTACTACTCGCCTTTAGCAAAACATCGGCTTGATTGGCGGCAAAGATACCATTACAGACCACGCCGACAATATTATTCAGCTCTTTTTCAAGCGCAATAGGATTGCTGACATCTAAATCATAAGTATCGAGAATGACATTGCCATAATCAGTGACAAAATCCTCACGGTAGACTGGCTCACCGCCCATTTGTGCTAGCTGACGCGCCACATAGGAGCGCGCTTGCGGCAAGACTTCGATCGGCACAGGAAACGACCGGCCTAGTATATCGACGCGTTTGCTCTCATCGACCATACAGACGAACTTATTAGACGCTGCAGCGACGATTTTTTCACGCGTCAGCGCCCCGCCGCCGCCTTTAATCAGTTGCAGATGAGCATTAACTTCATCAGCACCATCAATATAGACATCAAGCTGGCCTGCAAAGTTTAGATCGACAATCTCGATACCCAAAGCACGCAATTTGTCTTCTGTTACTTGTGAGCTGGCCACCGCGCCAGCAAGCTTGACCTGCGGCAATAGCTCAATCAGACAGTTCACCGTACTGCCCGTCCCTACGCCAAGTATCATGTCATCTTCGATATAACTTAGAGCAGCTTTGGCTGCGGCTTGCTTTTGTGCTTGCTGATCACTCATCATAAATCCTTGGCAGAACAAACGTTTCGTCTTAAAAAATTAAAAGTTAAGAAAGGTAAAATGCGCGGCTATTATAACCGATGACTTCGATATATGTCAGCGTAAAACCAATTCTAATAATGAGGTATTCCTGCCGTAATTGATAACCAATATAAATGACTTTTAAAGTCCAGAGACATGAGGCAACCAAACCACCAAAGCCAACAGCGTAGCTAGTAACACTGGGGGCGTGATAAGCAGCCCGATTTTCATATACTGCCCCCAGCTGATTTTATAATCTTTTTCTGCTAAGACATGCAGCCATAACAAGGTCGCAAGACTGCCAATGGGCGTAAACTTCGGCCCCAAATCATTGCCAATGACATTGGCATAAACCATCAGCTCGCGAGTGGCAGCCGGTACTTGCGCGCTATCGATAGCCAACGCACCTACCAAGGTCGATGGCATATTATTCATAATAGAAGCCACAATCGCTGAAAGAAACCCCGTCCCTACTGTCGCGATAATATTGCCCTGCTGCCCTAACCAGTTGAGTATTTGAGCACCATAAGCCGTCAGTCCTGCGTTACCCAAGCCATACACCACCAAGTACATACCGATTGAAAACAAGACGATTTGCCAAGGCGCGTTGCGTACGACATCAGGCACCGAAACAACGGCATCTCGCCCGCCTTGCCACCAGCGCCCAGCGATGGCCATTAATACCAATGCCGCTGCTCCAGTGACCAAGGAAATAGGCACACCTAGTGACTCGGTGGCAAAATACGCAACCAACAACAATGCTAATAGCGGAAAAGCGGCTTTAAACACCAGCGGATCTTCGATAGCAGACTCTGGTGCGCTAAGATTGTCAATAGAATAGTGTTTTGGGATTTGGCGGGCGTAGACCATCCATAGCACTGCTAATGTCGCGATGACAGAGACGATGTTGACGGGCACCATAACCGCCGCATAACGCCCAAAGCCGATATCAAAATAATTGGCGCTGACGATATTGACCAGATTAGAAGTCACTAACGGCAAACTTGCAGTATCAGCGATAAAGCCCGTGGCGATGATAAAAGCCAATGCCGATGGCGGCGAAAACTTAAGCCGTAGCAAGATGGCGATGACGATCGGTGTCAGGAGTAATGCAGCGCCATCATTGGCAAAAAACGCGGAGATAAACGCGCCCAGTATAACAATCATGGGAAATAACAAGCGCCCTTGCCCATTGCCAAGTCTCGCCACATGGAGCGCCGCCCAACCAAAAAACCCTGCCTTATCCAAGATAAGCGAGATAATAATCAGTGCCACAAAGGTAAAGGTCGCATCCCAAACGATATCCCATACCACAGCGACATCGGACAATTGCACCACGCCAAAAGCCAAAGCGATCAAGGCCCCGCCCAGCGCGCTCCAACCAATGCCCAAACCTTTAGGCTGCCATATCACTAAAACCAAAGTCACGATAAAGATAATGAATGCGAGCATGGAGCAACCTTATTTAATCTGGCTTTGTTAACCGTATTGGTTTAACCGATTGAATTTA
Organism: Psychrobacter halodurans; assembly: GCF_017498075.1. NCBI lineage: Bacteria > Pseudomonadati > Pseudomonadota > Gammaproteobacteria > Moraxellales > Moraxellaceae > Psychrobacter > Psychrobacter halodurans. The sequence continues at coordinate 98,923 of NZ_JAGBKN010000005.1, read as the reverse complement.
TAACAGCCTAAATCGACTTTTGATTGACACGCTGTGATAGCTCTTCGGCACTTTCCACCCGCTCAGAGTATCTATCGGTCAGATAGGCTGAACGTCCACGAGTCAACCACGTAAACTTCACGAGCTCCTCACAGACATCGACAAGGCGCAGATATAAAGGCGACATATCCATGCGATTGTCATCGTTAAATTCTAAAAACGCCTTAGGAATCGAGGATTGATTGGGGATAGTAATCATCCGCATCCAGCGCCCCAGAATACGCAGCTGATTGACAGTATTAAAGCTTTGACTGCCACCACTGACTTGCATTACTGCTAAGGTTTTGCCTTGGGTTGGGCGTACGCCGCCCAGTGCAAGCGGAATCCAATCGATTTGTGCTTTCATAATGCTGGTGATGCTGCCGTGACGTTCTGGACTCACCCACAGCATGCCTTCTGACCACTGCGCCAGCTCGCGCAGCTCTTGAACCTTTGGATGATCGCTATCAGCATCATCTGGCAGCGGCAACCCTGATGGATTAAACATCCGCACCTCGCAGCCGTACCAACGTAGTAGTCGGCTCGCTTCCTCAGCCGCTAGCCGAGAAAATGAGCGCTCACGTAACGACCCATATAACACCAGTATCTTAGGCGGATGACGTGGGTCAGTTGGCGCAACCAATGACTCAATATCGATCGGTTGTAGTTGACTGGCATCAATATTGGGCAGGTCATCTAACTTTAATGAACCCTCTGCTTGAGGTTGATTTTTATTGGCTGTTGTCATGATAAATCGTCTCGCCGTCTTCTTTTGTAAAGCTGCTCACTGGGTTTTCTAACAATTCAAACACCCGCTCTGATGGTCGGCATAAGGCTGCGCCCTTATCCGTGACCACGATAGGACGATTGATTAAGATAGGATGGGCCATCATTGCATCGACAATATGGTCATCAGACAACTCAGGATTGTCTAAGCTCAGCTCATCATTGATGGCTTCTTTGCTGCGTAACAGCTCTCTTGGCAAGATATTCATCTTTGCCAATAGCGCAACCAGCTCGTCACGGCTCGGCGGGTTTTTTAGATACTCCACCACTTCTGGCTGCTCACCTGATGCCTTTATGATGGCAAGCGTATTGCGAGAGGTACCGCAGTTTGGATTATGAAAAATTAATGGTTTCATAGCGATATCACCTATTTTTTGAATCTAGTTATTAGGGTGTGCTTTACAGACTGTCTTTTTTATCAGATTTGGCAGTCTCACAGCCACTTAAGCTGTCTATGAGCGAAGCACACAATTCTGGATGTCCTGCGCAGCAGTCTTGCAACAAAAACTGCACGACCGCCTCCATATGCGACAACGAGGCGCGATAGATTATCTGCCGACTTTGGCGTTTTGACACCACCCACCCTGCTCGTGCCAGCACGGCTAAATGCGCGGACATGGTGTTATGCGGCACAGATAGCTGACGGGCTATTTCACCTGCAGGCAGGCCGTCAGGCTCTTGACTGACCAGTAGTTTAAAGGCTTTTAGACGCGTGTCTTGAGAGAGCGCAGCGAAGCTTGTAATAGCATTAGTTATTTCCATATGTCCAATAATACAGACATATAAAAATAATGCAATACTTATGAATTCATTATCTTATAAGAAGACTGTTTTTTACTCAAAAACCATCAAGACAGTAAAACCGCTATAAAAACTGCAATTGTGTCTTGCAAGATAGGTAAAATCAGCATAGGCTAATCTATTTCGTTTTTATTGTTATCTATACTTTTTATCGACAATTTTTAGGGGTCATTATGCTATCACATTGGGTACGTGCCATCTTGCAAGCCACCGTCTATGACGTTGCTATTCAAACGCCACTAGAAGCAGCTCCCAAGCTGACCCAACGTTTTGCTAATGACATTCGTTTTAAACGCGAAGACCTGCAACCGGTCAAATCCTTTAAATTGCGCGGCGCTTACAATCGCATTAGCCAGCTATCTGATGAGCAAAAAGCACGCGGCGTCATTTGTGCCTCAGCAGGCAACCATGCGCAAGGTGTTGCTTACTCTGCGAGAACACTTAATCTTAACAACATCATCGTCATGCCCACCACTACGCCAGACATTAAAGTCGATGCGGTGAGAGCACTTGGGGGCAATGTCGACTTGCATGGCGACAGCTTCGATGAGGCCAACCGCTACGCGATCAATCGCGCCGAGACTGAAGGCCTGACCTTTATCCCGCCTTATGATGATGAGCTGGTGATCGCGGGACAAGGCACCATCGGGCTTGAGCTCACCCAGCAGTGGCGCAACATGGATTATGTGTTTGTCGCCGTTGGCGGTGGCGGACTCATCTCAGGAGTCGCCGCGTTTTTGGGAGAGGTCGCACCGCACGTTAAAGTCATCGCTGTAGAAGCGGAACAATCGGCATCACTCAAAGCTGCTTTAGAAGCCAATGAGCGTGTTAAGCTTGAGCAAGTCGGTCTGTTTGTCGATGGCGTAGCGGTGGCGCAAATCGGTGAGCTGCCCTTTGATGTGGTACGCACACAAAAAAGCGATGGCTCCGGGCCTATCGTCGAGCCAGAAGTCGTGACTTGTACTAACGATGAAGTCTGCGCAGCGGTCAAAGATATCTTTGAAGAAAACCGTAGTATCGTTGAGCCCGCGGGTGCCCTGTCGGTCGCTGGTATGAAAAAATACATCAAAGCGCATGATTTACAAGGCAAAAACTGCGTCGGCATCATCTGCGGTGCCAACATGAACTTTGACCGCCTGCGTTATATCGCTGAGCGCACCGAAATCGGCGAGAAAAAAGAAGCCATCTTTGGTGTGACCATTCCTGAGCAAACGGGCGCTTTCTTAAACTTCTGCCGTAGCCTACATGGACGTAACATTACCGAGTTTAACTACCGCGCCGATAGTCAAAAATCGCCAGACTCGATGGAGCCTGCTTCAATCTTCGTCGGTATCGCGCTAAAAGAAGGCGAAAAAGAGCGACACACCATCAGCAAACAGCTGGCAGATGATGGCTATACCGCTCACGATTTGACCGACGATGACATCGCTAAATCGCACATCCGCCACCTCATCGGTGGCCATGCCCATGTCGAAAACGAACAACTACTAAAAGTGGTCTTTCCAGAGCGTCCTGGCGCATTGCTGACTTTCTTAGAAAAGCTTGGCGATGATTTTAATATCACCTTGTTCCATTATCGCAATCATGGCGCGGCTGAGGGGCGTGTGTTGGTCGGCCTACAAGCCTCGATGAGTAACTCGCGTCAACTGCAAGACGCCCTGCTAGATATCGGCTACGAGTGCACTATGATTAATGATAATATCGCCTATCAGTTGTTTTTAAAATAAGCAAGATGTGTCAATCACCATTGCCCACCTAGCTTAGTTTACACAGCTTAGACGATCGATAGTTTTTGGCACAGTATAACTCTCAACGGCTTGTCTTTATTAAGGCAAGCCGTTTTTTATCCTGTACTGTGCTATGATCTGCTGATGGTATCCTTTATTAGCGTGACCAATTAGGGCGTTATCAATAGCACCCTCAGGCTAAGTTGCTCTTTTAATTTATAAAAAAAGCACCATTTATGATCATAGTTTATTGATATCTATGAGGTTTTGATGAGTAAACACAATAAAAACCATAATCAACCAAGTCATAGCCAGTCAGGTATAGCACGCATGCGTATCGATAAATGGCTGTGGGCAGCACGGTTTTATCGGACACGCACGCTCGCCAAAGAAGCGATTGAGAGCGGGCGTGTGCATTATGCTGGCAGCCGCGTAAAGACCAGTAAAGAGATTGCCGTTGGTGACGAGTTGCAGATTCGTCAAGGCTCCGCCACTGCCATGACCGAAAAAACCGTCATCGTCGAGGCGCTAAGTGCCCAGCGCGGTAATGCCTCGACAGCACAGATGCTATATTCAGAGACCGAGGAGAGCGAAAAACGCCGAGCATACTATGCCGAGCAGCGTAAGCTTGCCAACCTTGCCCGTCCTGACAATAAACCCAACAAAAAAGAGCGTCGTGATTTGCAGCGCTTTAAAAACAAACAACACTCATGATCGAAACCCGAAACATCAAGGACTACCTACTTTAGGTATTCTTGGTAAATGTACTGTGAATATCACAGATGTCACCGTGCTCTTCGCCCTTGCCATTTCATGTATTAACCGTTAGGCTAGGGACTATTTTAATCACTGACATGCTAATAAGCCGCATCCCCTATGCTGGTCTTAATGGCATGTTTTTTTGTTATAAAAGGTCATAGTATGCTGATAAAAGCCTGTACCCCATCCTCTGTGTTATTGGTTTGCTTGGGAAATATCTGTCGATCGCCCACGGCCGAAGAGATTTTTCGGCAGCAAGCAGCGATTGCCGGCCTGTCCCTAAAGGTAGACTCAGCAGGCACAGGCGACTGGCATATCGGTCATGCGCCAGATGAACGCTCGCAGCGCCATGCCAAATCTCACGGCTATAACATCAGCAAACTGGTGGCTCGCCAAGTCAGCGCTGACGACTTTCGTCAGTTTGACTTGATACTGGCCATGGATAGCCAAAACCTGGCGGATTTGCAAGCCATCAAAGATAGCCTGACAGACCCTGTAGACACTCTAGCCAAGCTGGCTTTGTTTAGTGAAGAAGACCCCACTTACGGCGGCGATGATGTACCAGATCCTTATCATGGCGACGCTGAGGACTTTGAGGAAGTCATAAAACGCATTGAATCAAGTGCACAAGCTTGGATTGAAAGCTGGAAAACATGCTAGCGATAAGGTCCATATTTTTGCTACTTTTATGAGTGGTATCCTTTATAATAAACCCCGTACTAAATAAACCCCGTATTATTTGTTCTTTATCTGCCATATAGGCTACGTTATGACCTTAGTTTCACAGCGAGATGCTCACTTAGCGACTCAGACTCACTCGCCAGCAGATGCCCTACTGCGTCATGCCGTCGATTTGTCTCATCATAACACCATGGCCTTAGCCTGTAGCGCTGATACAGTCATCACCTTGCATGACGAAGCGCAGATTGACGCATTGATGGTAGATAAAACAGCGGCCATTAAAGAGCGCCCTCTCTTAATCCTCTCAGGTGGCAGTAATGTATTACTGCCTGCCAAGCTAGATGCCGTTGTCTTGCAGCCCATGATGCGCGGTATCAACGTGGTCGCGCAAACAGACAGTTATATCGATATTGAGGTCATGGCAGGCGAGAACTGGCATGACCTGGTGACTTATACCGTTCATCAAGGCTGGTACGGTCTTGAAAACCTAGCCTTGATTCCTGGTCTAACAGGGGCGGCTCCTGTACAAAACATCGGTGCTTACGGCGTACAGCTCGAAGACCATTTGTTATATGTTCGCGCCTATCATCTGCCTACTCAAACATGGCAGCAGCTATCAGCGGCACAGTGTCAATTTGGCTATCGCGACAGCATCTTTAAGCGCACGCCCAATACTTGGCTCATCAGCCGGGTGGCCTTTCGCTTGCATCTTCATGAAGCCCAAGTAAAGGTCAACTATGGCGATGTACAGACAGTAGCGCAGCGTTATGCCGATGCGCAAGGGTATCAGCACCTCACCCCAGCGCATGTGATGCAAGCGATCATCGATATTCGCCAACAAAAACTGCCCGACCCAAAGCAGCTACCCAACTGTGGCAGTTTTTTTCAAAACCCTATTATTCCTCAAGCGCAGTTTACAGCACTGCAAACCACCTATCCTGACATTGTCGGCTACCCCATGCCAGATGCGATGATAAAAGTTGCGGCTGGCTGGTTAATCGATCAAGCAGGACTCAAAGGTGGCGGCATTGCACCCATCATGACGCATCAGCAGCAAGCCCTTGTGTTGACCAACCACCAGCCTTATCAGGCGACGCAAAATGATGTGGCCACCGCGCAGCACCATATTGCCCAAGTGGTATACGAAAAATTTGCCATACGTTTATCACGTGAGCCAGTATGGATAAACGCTGATGGCTCGATTGGGTACGATGAGCATGCGGCCTAAACCATCATGGTCGATACGCTTATGGCGGCATTATCTGCGCATGGCTGAGCGCTTTCTAAAGCTGCTTCGTATTATTAATATCACTTTTTTATTGGGCACCACGTCCATCATTTTGCTACTAATTAGCTTATTTACCCCTTTGTTTTCTCAAGCCGTTGTCTATATCCTCTCCTTATTACCGCTACCAAACGTGCCATCAGCTGCCATGAGCTCACCGCCGACCGCTTATGTGGTGTTGGGAGGCGGCTTGACCAATGATCATAACAATCAAATCATTCTCAACAGCTACAGTCTTAACCGCGCCCGCACGGCTGCGACGGCCTATCATGACTTACCCTTACCTATTGTGTTAAGCGGGGCAGAAGCGCCTTGGCTTGGTCAATGGCTCATCGAGCATGGTATTGATGGTCTGATCAGTGAAAATGCCAGCATGAACACCTGCGAAAACGCGCGCTTTACCGCCAAGCGTATCCCGCTGCATCACGTGTATCTGATTACCGATAGCTATCATATGGCGCGTGCGCGCAGACAATTTGCCCTAAATGGTATCAACAGCACCCCACTGATCGCCCCTTTGCCGGTAAGACGCGACTGGCACAAACCTGCGCAGAATTTAACGCACTCACGGCGTGCAGTGTATGAAGTAGCCGCCTACTTGCGCGATGTGATAAGGCCTCAAATGGATTGTCGCCACGCCAATGATGTAAGCGAGCAGCAACTACTGACGCCTAGAGGCAATGTGGCCAAGACAACGCCCAAAGCAGAACAAACCATAGAAAACCAAACCATAGAAGAAGAATAGCATTCATATGGTTACGGCCATGCGTTTACAGTCAATACGATATAAAAACGATATCACGTTTCATTGGATGACTTGATAGCGATGTCTCCAAGCTCTAAGCAACCAATCTCCGAGTATTTGATTTATTTGGATTCGACCATACTTGCTTATTAGTTGGCTGCTGTCCAGCCACTAGTAGGGTCAATGAGTGTATAATAAGAGCAGAAACTGCTAGAAAAGAGATCTACCATGCTCAGTATATTTTTATTAATTCCATTAAGTCTGATGCTGTTTGTGGTTGCCATTTGGGCGGTGCGTTATGCGGTCAAATCCAATCAATTTGAGGATTTAGACAATGCCTCTCAGCGCATCATTTTAGATGATCGGCAAGAGCGCCGCCAAACCATGCAGACTCATGAGCGCGCCACTACCCATCAGCAGACTGATGATTCAGATAGCGTATCGGTGCAACCACAAGACCGCGATAAACTTTGAACAATTAAGGCGTTAGTCATACACGGCTGGTAGTCCTTTGATATGGTGCTATTTGACGATCAGCCGTGTCATATCATTAGACCAACTTTTTACTATTTTTAGGAGTTACCCTATGACCACAGCGTTACTTGTTGCGGCATTACTAATGGGATTTTTTGGCTCACCGCATTGCTTGGGTATGTGCGGCGGACTGGTGACTGCTTTTGGACTGTCGATGAAAGATATTAGCCCAGCCAAGCGCCGCGCTCTTGTCTTTACTTATCATTTTGGTCGTCTGAGCAGTTATGCACTGTTAGGTTTGCTGGCAGGATTTATCGGTACGACGGTGTTAGAGCCACTTATGAAAGGCAATAGCTTGCCACGTATTTTATTGGGCTCAGTATTGGTCTTTGTTGGTGTGACCATGCTTGGCGCGCCTTTTTTAAATAAGCTTGAGCGCTTTGGTATGCGCTTTTGGCAATATCTCAGCCCGCTACGCCAAAAGGTCTTTCCCCTAAATACCTTTCCACGTGCATTGACAGCTGGTCTACTTTGGGGCTTTTTGCCTTGCGGTTTGGTATATGGCGCCCTACTCATCGCGGTGGTCGCTCACAATCCTTTGGGCGGTGCAGCGTTGATGTTTGTCTTTGGTCTTGGCACGGTGCCGATGCTGGTCGCCACCCATGAGACAGTCGGCTGGTTACGTGAAAAAATTGGCCGCTTTCATCTAAGACAGCTCAATGGCGCAATCATGGTGCTGTCTGGCTTGGCTGTCGTTGCTATCCCTATGGTCATGGCAAATATGCACGGTGGACACGGCGGTGGCCATGGGCAAATGGATCATGGTAGTCACTCGGCGATGATGTCTGATGCAGACAGCACAGGTCATCATGATATGAGCCAGATGGATCATGATATGACGCCAGCGATGGATAGCACAGTCGACCATAGTATGCATGATATGAGTGATGACGCCATGAGTCATCATGCACACCATGAGCCGTCTTCGTAGACATCATACATTTAAAAGTATCAACAGCTAAGGCTGGTCTTGATTTCGACATCATCGTATTTTACTAAGACACTTTAGCCAAAAGCCCTTAACCTCACCACTGAGATTAAGGGCTTTTTGTATGAATGCGTATCCTCAACTTAATTGCTAGGGCGTGCCCTCAATTCAATCGATAGCCATCTAAATGAGTTGGAAATAAGGACATGCCCGAGCCTAGACGACAAATATCGCCCTACTCCTGCCACTGCTCTAACGCAAATTTTGTATCCAGATGCTTTTCTAATGCTGGGATATTGAACGCATCATCTTCGCTGACAAAGCTAATACTAATGCCTGTCTGCCCAGCACGGCCAGTACGGCCAATACGGTGTACATAATCATCTGGTTGATCAGGCAAGGTGTAATTGACCACATGGCTGATATCATCGACATGAATCCCGCGACCTGCGACGTCTGTGGCGACCAAAATAGCAGCATGACCGTCTTTAAAACGCTGCAAATACTTCTCGCGTTTTTGCTGAATCACATCGCCCGATAGCATGACGACTTTATGAGATTGGCGCAGCTTATGATACAGACGTTTGACTTGGTCTTTGCGATTGGCAAATACGATAACTTTTTCGACATCGCTATCACTAATAATGCGCTGCAAGGCCGTCAGCTTTTGATCTTCTGTCAATAGATAAAAGTGCTGATCGACCAGCTCACTGGTTTTGTGCTCAGGCTCGATCTCAACAAACTGCGGCTCATGCAGCCAGCGATACGCCAAGTTCATCACATCTTGGTTGAAGGTCGCGGAAAAAAGAAGACTCTGACGATCAGTATTGGCAGGCATGCGCCCGACCAACCGCTTGATGTCGGGGATAAATCCCATATCCAGCATACGGTCTGCTTCATCGAGCACCAATACCTCAACGCGATCCAAAAACACCATGCCTTTATTGGCAAGATCAATCAGACGCCCTGGCGTCGCTACCAAAATATCCACGTACTGACGCTCAAGCTCATGCTGCTGGGTTTCGTAATTGGTGCCGCCCATGATACAGACGCTATGCAGTGAAGTATATTTGGTCAAGGCAATACAGTCATCAAATATCTGCTGAGCAAGCTCGCGCGTCGGTGCCATCACTACCGCACGTGGCTCTCCCAAATAACGCTCTTCGTCACTAGTAAAAGGCCGCTTTAACAGCGCCTCCATAATGGTCAATAAAAACGTGGCTGTCTTCCCTGTCCCTGTTTGGGCTTGGCCGATCGCGTCTTGATTGGCCAAAGTATGCGGCAATATCTTTGCTTGAATGGGTGTCAGCTCGGTAAAACCCAAATCACTGACGGCACGTAGGGTCGGATTTGATAACGGTAAATCCGTAAATTTCTTAAAATTACTCAAAAAAAATATCCTTTTAGATAAATAACTTATTATAAATAATCAGATGCTAATCGCTGATGAATGACTCACTCGCTATCTTCATAAGACCGTATATTTAACAGCCCATACACAGCGCATCGCGTAAGCACAAAAAAAGCCAAGCCCGGTATCGTATCTTACCCATGCCGATTTTTTAGCATAGGTAAGACCAGACGGGCTTGACTCAGTAGTATATCAGTAGTTTGTACAGACATTATAGCGAAACCGCCGTAATGACTGGATAGATTACTCTTCCATTTTTCTGACTTCTTCAGCCTGAAGGCCTTTTTCACCTTCTACCACACTGAACTCAACCTTTTCGCCATCTTTTAAAGAACGATAGCCATCACCTTGAATCGCACGGAAATGGACAAAAATATCTTCTCCGCTGTCACGTTGAATGAAACCAAAGCCTTTTGAGTCATTAAACCACTTAACGATACCTTGCTCACGAGCTGACATAATATTACTTCCTAAAAAAGTCCGCTTAGCCCCAACTTCCTTTGCAACATTGCATATAAACGGGGTCTAAGATTGTGAAATCAAAAACTTAAGAGTACTGTTCTAACCACTATCTTTAAGCTCAGCCTTTGAGTAGGCTTGTCTCATCGATAGTAACAAACGGTAATAGCAACAAACTTGCAAGAATTGTTGCATAAAAAATATCATAGCACGGGTTTTTAGCAACATAAAGACTTTTAACTTGCTTTTTGCTAATAAAAGAGATTTTTGCCGTAATTTTTTTATCGTCCGCGACCTAAGCTGGTATGATTAACCGATTTAATAACCAAAGAGACCACTATGTCCACCACCTCTTCTGTAGCCGCTACTCACTCTTTTGAGGCCAATCGCCCAAGCGCGCTTTCTTATAAATTATTGCTGGTCAACGGCGTCAATCTAAACCTACTCGGCAAACGTGAGCCTGAAATATACGGGCACACTACATTAGCAGAGATTGAAGAACGTTTGATCGCTCGCGCCGCCGAGCATGGCGTTGAACTGATATGCATCCAATCCAACCACGAAGGCCAACTCGTGGACGATATCCAGCACTACGGACTGCTTGCCGATCCAGCGGCGCAAGTTGATGCGATCATCATCAACCCTGCCGCCTTCACCCATACCTCCGTCGCCCTACGTGATGCACTATTGGCCACCCAAAAGCCCTTTATCGAGGTACATTTATCCAATATTCATGCGCGCGAACCTTTTCGCCAGCACTCTTACTTAAGCGATATCGCGGCGGGTGTGATCTGCGGTTTGGGACAGCAAGGGTATCAGATGGCCCTTGACTACTGGTTGACCCATACCTATTTGGTCAGCCAATGACTAAAGGATGCCTACGTTTTACGCGCTCGCTAAAAAAGTCGTCATACAAGGTTACCTTAGGCACACTAGTCAAACAGCAATCACTTGATTAAAATAATAAAATAACAGATGAGCACACAATCCACTACAAGGTGATATGAATGGCAAAAACCTCCGGAAAACGCTTTATGAAACTTGCTGGCATGACAGCAAGCATCGCCGGTAAAGCCGCTAAAAACTCATTTAAGCACCTATCAAGCGATGAAGAAAAACGCCTGCAAGCCCGCTCAGAGCTGATGCAAGATGTGGGGATTCAAATCGCTGAGACCTTGGGTGAGATGAAAGGTGCGGTGATGAAAGTGGGACAAATCGCCTCGCAATATAAAGACGTGTTTCCACCTGAGGTGGCAACGGCGCTAGAAAAACTCCAAAAAGACGCGCCGCCGATGCCATATACTCAGATACGCGCCCAGATTGAGCGCGAGCTAAAAGCACCAGTAGCAGAATTATTTAGTGAATTCGAAGAGACGCCGTTTGCTGCCGCCTCCATCGGGCAAGTACACAAAGCGGTGTTGCCATCGGGGCAAAGAGTCGTCGTCAAGGTTCAATACCCCAATGTCGATGAAAACTGCGACAGTGACCTCAAACAAGTGCGTATGGCGCTTAAAATCGCCGGCGTACTCAATATGAGCAAACAATTGCAAGAGCAGCTGTTTCATGAAATACGCCAAAGCCTGCACGATGAGCTAGACTATATTAAAGAAGCGCACAATCTGCGCGTGTTTGGGGCGTTTCATGCAGAGGATACGGGTATTATTATTCCCAAGGTCATCAGCAGCCACTCGACCAAGCGAATCTTGACCCTGACAGAAGAGATGGGCGAGACGCTTAGTGTCGCGGCAACATGGGATAATGATATCAAGCAAAAAATCGCCAAGCGTTTGTTTCATTTTACTGCAGGCCAGCTGTTTGAATTATACCGTATGCACTGCGACCCACATCCTGGCAACTTTGCCTTTCGGGAAAATGGTAGCGTCATCGCCTATGATTTTGGCGGCATTCGTAGCTATAGTGACAGCGAGGTGCAGCTGTTTAAGCGCTTTGCCCAGCATGCCATCAAAGGTGATGTTACAGCCCTTGAGCAAGACTTAATCGCCCTAGATATCCGCCGCGATGATGACAAACACATCCCGGGTGAATTTTATGCAAAGTGGCTGTCTATCGGGCTAAAACCTTTATCCATTTCACCTTATCATAAAGGCGCTTTTGATTTTGGCAACAGTCAAGTACATCATGAAGTCATCACGCAGATGCGTACTTCCTTAAAGTATTTTGGCCAATTTCAGCCGTCTGCGATGACCATGATGCTGGACCGAACGGTATCTGGCCAATATTGGAACTTGGTCAACCTAGGCGTGATTATCGACTTATCACCGCTCGTCGATGACTATATAAAGCTTTGATTTATATAGCTTTGACTTCCTCCCCGCCCTAAATGTGCAGCGCATGCCCGCAGCGATCACAAAAGTCGGCACCGACTGCATGTCCAAACTTACCACAGTTTGGACAGGTCACAGGGTTGAGCTGCGGGCGCATATTACGCGCCAGCTCCGAGGTAAAAATCCCTGTCGGCACAGCAATAATAGAGTAACCTGTAATCATGACCATGGTCGCAATGGCTTGACCCAGCGGCGTTTTGGGCGACATATCACCATAGCCGACCGTGGTCATGGTGACAACCGCCCAATAGATGGACAGCGGAATACTGGTAAAACCATTCTCCGGCCCCTCGACCACATATATGATCGAGCCGAAAATCGTCACCAACAGCACCAAAGATAAGAAAAACACAGTGATTTTTTGTTGGCTGGTGCGCAGCGCTGATGCCAAAAACCCCGCTTGCTGCATATAGGCCTTGAGCTTGAGGACACGAAACACACGTAAGATACGCAACACACGTATCACCAGCAGATACTGGACGCCGACAAACATCAAGCTTAAATAGCTTGGCAACACCGACAATAAATCGACAATACCAAAAAAACTAAAAGCATAGCGCAAACGATTGGGCGCTGAAAACAATCTCAGCGCATACTCAATGGTGAACAAAATGGTAAAAAACCACTCTGCGTACAAAAACAATATGCCATACTGCAAGCGCATATAGAGCACACTGTCGAGCATGACCACCGCCACACTCGCCAAAATCGCAATCAACAACACAATATCAAACAGCTTACCCAAACGGGTATCAGTCCCTTCGATAATAATATGAATGCGGTTACGCAAATGGGTAATGGCTTCAGCGGTTGGTTGCTTCATAGAGTCAGTAACATCATAGAGTCAGTAGCGCTATCAACCCAAAGGCGACAGGCTGCCAATGAATTAAAATGCGCAGGATAAGGGCAAGTTGGTCAAACGACACAAAACTGGTTTATAATATTGCTCACTTATAGCAATCAATACAATCTATAAGTTGCCACAGTGTAACAAAAAAGCACTATCAACGACATACAAATCGTTCATGTGCCAGTAGTTCTACTACCTTGAATAGACAGACCAATCATATAATAAAAACAGATGATGTAGTAATAAATGGTTGTTATTCACCGTTTTTTCGCTCAACCAATAACACGCAAAACTTAAGGATGTCATATGGCAGGCCATTCAAAATGGGCAAACATCAAACACCGTAAAGCTCGTCAGGATGCGGTAAGAGGCAAGGTATTCACCAAAGTGATTCGTGAGATCGTCTCAGCCGCCAAACAAGGTGACCCTGATCCTGATAAAAACCCTCGCTTACGTGCCGCTATCGAAAAGGGTCTATCGGTGAACATGACCCGCGATACCATCAATCGCGCTGTTGATCGCGGCACAGGCGGCGGCGATAACGAAAACATGGAAGAAGTCAGCTACGAAGGCTATGGCGTCGGCGGCGTGGCGGTATTGGTCGAGACCATGACCGACAACCTCAATCGAACCGTCAGCGAAGTCCGTCATGCTTTTACCAAATACGATGGCAATCTTGGTACCTCAGGCTCAGTGGCTTATCTGTTTACCAAGCGCGGCGAGATTACCTTTAATGATACAAGCTTAGAGGACGAGGTCATGATGGCGGCGCTGGATGCTGGTGCCTTAGATATCGAAAATGATGGCGAGAGCTTGATGGTCATTACCGAGTGGGAAAGCTTTGGTCAAGTCAAAGACGCGCTCAATGCCGCAGGTTTGGTCTCTGACAATGCAGAAGTGACCATGTCACCCTCTACCACCGCTGAGATAGATAACGTCGAAGATGCCGAAAAGGTCATGAAAATGATCGACATGCTCGAAGACATCGACGACGTCCAAGAAGTCTATAGTAATGTGAGCTTCTCCGCTGACGTCATGGCACAGCTCGAGCAGTAGTTTTCACTATACAAAATAGCCTTCACTATACAAATAATAAAAAAGAGGCCAAACGTATTTAGCGTTTGGCCTCTTTTTATATGGCTTACCCTTTATAACTTATCCTTTCTAGCGCCAGTAAATGCGCTTTTTTGTCCAGACCGCCAGTATAACCGCCAATTTTACCATCGCTTGCAATCACGCGATGACACGGCACGATAATACTAAAAGGGTTTTTGCCATTGGCATTGGCAACCGCGCGAAAGCCTTTTGGGCTGCCCACTCGCTTTGCTAGCTCAGCATAGCTGATGGCCTCACCATAATTGATGCCTTGCAAAGCCTGCCACACCCGCTGCTGAAACTCGGTGCCCAAACTCATGTCTAGCGGCAAATCAAAGGTTTGCCGCGCGCCGCTAAAATACGCGGTTAGCTGCGTGATGGTGTCAATAAGTAGCGCTTGAGCTGGCTTATTTTTGCTTAGGCTATTTTTTGCGATAAAGCTAAAGTCTTTATCACAAAGACCATGATGTTTTTTTAGCTTAGCAATGGACTTTGAAGAGTGCCAACTGTCCCCAGCTTGTAGCCAGTTGACCTCCACCAACCTAGGCCTATCCTGCGCGTGCCCATTCGCAATCAATGCGACTCGATGCGATGCAAATACCGCTTCAGTGACTATCATGATGCCTCCTTGCTCCTACTGATACGCTCACTCGTTTTGGGTCATCACTATTTTGCTTGTTCACCCAAATCATGCTAGCAGTGCTACACTTTGTCATCGGTCTCAAACAAAGCGGCGACAAACTGCTTAGGACTAAAGGCACGCAAGTCATCAATCGACTCTCCCACGCCGATATAGCGAATCGGCACGTCCGTTGTTTCAGCGATATTAAAGACCACTCCGCCTTTGGCCGTACCGTCTAGTTTGGTGACGGTGATCCCAGTCAATGGTACAACTTTATTAAACAGCTCGACTTGATTGATGGCGTTTTGTCCGGTGCCTGCATCAAGGACGATCATGCCTTCGTGCGGCGCGCTAGGATCAGCTTTTCGCATGACACGCACTACCTTTTCAAGCTCCGCCATCAAATGAGTCTTGTTTTGCAAGCGCCCAGCCGTATCAGCGATTAACACATCGATGTTTTTGGCTTTGGCCGATTGCATGGCATCAAAAATCACCGACGCACTGTCAGAGCCATGACCCTGTGCCACGACTGGTATGTCGTTTCGCTCACCCCAGATTTGCAGCTGCTCGGTGGCTGCCGCGCGGAAGGTATCACCTGCCGCGAGCATGACAGATTTACCCTCGCCTTGTAGACGCTTGGCAAGCTTACCGATGGTGGTGGTTTTTCCGACACCGTTGACGCCGACCACCAAAATAACAAAGGGTTTTTTGCTGGTGTCAATAAGCAGCGGTGCAACCTTTGGTGTTAAGATATCAACCAGCTCATTTTGTAGCGCTTTATAAAGGGAGTGGGCATAAATCAAGTCACCACGGTCGGTCTGCTCGGTGAGACTTTTGATGATACGATTGGTGGCATTGACCCCTATATCGGCGACCAGTAGTTGATCTTCAACCTCTTCTAACAGTTCATCATCGATCTCCTTGCCGCCGATCAAAATACTAACCATGCCTTCGGCTAGGTTTTTACGTGACTTACTTAGCCCCGTTTTCATACGGTTAAACCAGCTGCCTTTTTTCTTGTCTTCTGCCGCCTCTGCTGCTTCAGATGTAGGCTGACTGGCTGCTGACGTACGAGTCGCACTAACACTTTGGCTATCGCCTAGTTTTTCTTGCAATGGCATGGCCGGGATAGTGGAAACAGTACTGGGCTTAGGCTGCGGCGGTGCTGATACGGCGTGATCACTGGTGTTATTATCACTCTCTTTAGCATCATCGACCGCGTGCTCATCCGTTTCAGTATGCGTCGTCGATGTGTGACTGATGTCACCTTGCTCATCAAGCGTCACAATGGGCGCGCCTAAAGCGACATTATCTGCACTATCTGCCGCAGAGCCATTTGTAATCGCAGTTGTGTCCTTCTGCGCTGTGTGAGGATCCTCTTGATGTTCAGGCTCATCGATAATGGGCACCGATTGCGCTGGCAGACTGGGTAAGGTAATATCATCGTCATCTAAATCGTCTAGATCGCCATCTAGATTGATGACCACACGACTGCTATTATTTGGGTTGTTCATAAGCTTGCCCTAAAAGTTGTTGCTATCAATAATTTGATTATTTTAAATGGTTTGGTATGTAATCCGTTTTCGCTATCGACGAATCCCAGCGTGGCGGATTATTTTGGTCTAGTTTAGCATAATTACAAGTGCGCTCTGCCCTACCATATCGGACAATCGATAAATGCCTTGGGTGTGAGGATTCAGGCGTGATGCCAAGTAAGTTTGGCTTAAGGTTTGGACACAAAAATCCGACCTTATATCTCCCAGACTTCGCCTACTCTACAGAGTCTTATTTAAAGATTGCCTTATCCAAACACAGTCATCTTTCATCATTATTTTTGGAAACAATTATGTCACTACATTCTTATCATAAACGCTTGAGCAAAAAAATCACCAGCATCGGTTCGGCATTATTATTGACGAGCATCGCCTTCTCGATGACTGGGTGTAGCACGACTCAAGAAATCAAGCCGACTGCCAGCGTCATGGTTGGGGCGCACAAGTCTATCTAACTGCGTGCTTTTTCGCCATGAATCATACGTCTGATTGATTGTTTTTTGTCTGTTTATTTGCTGCCATTTTATATAAGTAGAAGCTACCATGTCACTGCCCTTTTTATCGTCTGTACCCTCTGCGCCTTTATCTGCTCTATCATTACGCATCGCGTGTGCGCTAGCGTTGGCAACAACCCTAAGTGCTTGCCAAACCAGTGCTATCAGCCCACCTTCATCAGCGGCGACACCGCTTAGCGAAACGCAAAGCCAAGCAGGCCAAAAGACCGATAACAGCGCCCAACACGCTAGTCGTTCTCAGAGTGCATCGGCCTTGAGTATGGACATGTCAGGCCGCCATGAGTACCAGTTAAAAAACGGTTTAAAAGTGGTGATTAAAGAAGACCACCGCGCTCCTGTCGTGATGACACAGGTTTGGTATCGCGTTGGCTCGGCAGACGAGCCGGTCGATAAAGGGGGCATCTCGCACCTGCTTGAGCATATGATGTTTAAAGGCACAAGCGATGTATCAAGCGATGACTTTGAGCGCTTGATTGCCAAGTTTGGCGGGGTCAATAATGCCTTTACCAGCTACGACTACACCGGTTATTACGAGCTGTTCCCAGCCAACCGTTTTCCGCTAGCGCTTGAGCTAGAAGCTGACCGTATGAAAAACCTTATATTCAATGCAGATGAGTTTGCCAAAGAGCATCAGGTGGTGATGGAGGAGCGCCGTCAGCGTACTGATGACAACCCGCTTGCCAAAGCTTACGAATCATTTCGTTTGCTTGCGCTGCCTGATAGTCCAAAGGGCGAGTCGGTCATCGGCCCCATGGATGAGCTGGCGTCTATCACGTTGCCTGATTTAAAAGACTGGTACAAAACATGGTATGCACCAAACAACGCCACGTTAGTCATCGTCGGCGATGTACAGCCAAAAGATGTATTGACGCAGGTGCAGCGCTACTTTGGGCAGCTAACGCCAAGTCATCTACCCAAACGCCCAGCTGTCAGACAACCAGGCTTTCGCGGCTACCAAAAAGTCGACTCTGAGCAAGCCGTACAAGTACCCGTCTTGCTGATGGGTTATAACGTCCCAAGCCTTGTGACTGTAGATAAAAACGATGAAAAACAAGCCTATGCGCTCTCGCTCGCTCAGGACGTCCTAGATGGTGGCCTCTCTGCCCGTCTAGAGAGCCGCTTGATACGTGAGCAGGGTCTACTGACCACAGTCGGCACGTCCTATGATCTGTTAGATCGCGGTGACGGGTTGTTTTTGATTCAGGCAACACCGCGCGAAGGCGTCAGCTTAGCACAAGCTCAGCAAGCCATTATCGATGAGATAGAAAAACTAAAAACCGACCCCATCGCCACCGATGAAATCAGTCGCGCTAAGACCAACACCGTCACAGGCCTTATCTACGCGCAAGATAGCATGGAGGGTCAAGCACGTATGATTGGCTCACTACAATCTATCGGGCTCGACGATCGGCTACTGGCCGAGCTACCAAGCAAGCTTGACAACATCACAGTACAAGACATTCAGGCGGCGAGCAAAAAGTATCTGGTAAAAAACAACTTGACTGCGATGCATATCATACCGCCCAAAGAGACTGAGCGAGAAGGGTCCGTGCAAGAAAAGCTTGGACAACAAGACGCTACAGATAAATAAGCCTCAATCAGTCGCCTGCCAAATACATGATGAATAAGAAGAAAACCATGAGCCATACTAGTGATTTATTGCAAGTAATCAAAAGACCCTTCAGCTATAAACTGTCACAGCTTAGCAGCGGGGTATTATTGAGCCTGACCACACTGGTCATGCCAGCGCAAGCAGAGTCTACAGCCACAGAAGAAAACCGCAGCACTGCAATCGTCGATACCAGCGCGCCTATTGCCGCCTTATCTAAGCTCAGCAGTTTGGATAAGGCGGCGCCTTTAACCGTCACTGTCCCAGCGATTGAGCAATTTACGACCAGCGCTGGTGTGCCCGTGCGCTTTGTCCAAACAACCGCGCTGCCCATCGTCGATATCGATCTACGCTTTAACGCCGGTAGCGCCCGCGATATTAGCATACGCAAAGAAGGTTTTGGCATTGCCAATATGACCGCCACCATGCTGACACAAGGCGCCAAGCACTTAGATGAAACGGCGTTTACACGAGCCGTTGAGACCTTAGGCATCAATCTGAGTAGCCGCGCCTACAAAGATATGTTTATTGTTTCGCTACGCAGCTTATCGGATGATGTGCACTTATTGCCAGCTGCCGACTTGATGACGCAGATGCTCACCGAGCCTGCTTTCAATGATGAAGTATTGGCACGAAACAAAGCACGCTTGCTGGTCGGCTTACAACAGCAAAAACAAGACCCAAGCAGCCTGGCGAGCATTGCGTTTAGTCAAGCACTATACGGCGATCATCCTTATGCG
The DNA here is from genome assembly GCF_017498075.1 of Psychrobacter halodurans. Classification (NCBI taxonomy): domain Bacteria; kingdom Pseudomonadati; phylum Pseudomonadota; class Gammaproteobacteria; order Moraxellales; family Moraxellaceae; genus Psychrobacter; species Psychrobacter halodurans. Next base: position 79,460 of record NZ_JAGBKN010000005.1, on the reverse strand, counting down.
CACCCTTCAGTTGGCACCCTTGAGACCGTACCAAACATAGACAAACAGCAGCTTATCGATTTTAAAAACCGCTATCTGGTCGCGGCCAATGCCTCTCTTGCTATCACGGGTAACCTCACCTTGGCGCAAGCAAAAAAACTGGCTGAGGACATTACCACCACACTGCCCTCCGGTCAGCCTGCGCCTGAGCTTGCCGAGCCAAAGCCCCTCACCCAAGCCAAGCATATTCATATACCCTTTCCCAGCACACAAACCACGGTGCTAATGGGGCAACTGGGTAGCAAACGCGCGACCAACCCAAAAGAGCAGCAGCAGCAAACCAACTTTGCCATCGGTAATGACATATTGGCAGGCGGTGATTTTAACGCTCGCCTGATGACTGAAATCAGACAAAACCTTGGCTACACCTATGGTATCTCAGGCGCTATGAATCCGATGCTAACACGCGGCCCGTATCAGATTGGGTTTTCGACCCGCAATGACAAAGCGCGTGCAGCCATTGATTCAAGCCTAGCGGTTATTCAAGAGACTTTGGATAATGGTCTTACCCATGATGAGATACGTCTGACCAAAGACAGCCTAAAAAACAGCTTTCCGATGGGCTTTGCCAGCAATGCAGGCATCAATGGTTTACTGGGTATGATGAACTTTTATCAACTACCAAACAGCTACCTAGACGATTATGTCAATCGTATCGATCAAGTACAGCTCGCTGGCGTCAATCAAACCCTACGCGATACATTGCAGCCTGATGATTTTTTGATTGTCACTGTCGGGCAGGTAGATCCTTGGCAAGACAAGCAGGCTAAAAAATAGCGCCAAATACCTCTCGGTGATAAAACAAACCGCCGTAAAAAATGGACGATGCCATGTGGTATCGTCCATTTTTTATTTCATGTTTTATGACTTAGATTCTATGATTGAGCGCTATTAATGTACATCAGAGACAGTAACGGCAACATCATAAACCAGATTTTCAGGTTTATACGTCGCGCCATTGTAGCTTAAGCGAATCACATGCTTATCATAAGAGCCGACCTGATAATCACCGTTGGCAAAATTATGCAGCGTTGGGACGATAAGCAAAGCTTCTAGCTGACGATTGTCTGTTTGCACAGCAATCACTTTCCCCTCTCTTGCATACAAAAAATAATCGCAGTAATCATCGACCATGACTTCAGCGGTACGCTCGACTACCGGACTGCCTACCTTTTCTTGGATAAGCTTTGGGCAGACATCAGAGCGACCAGAGGCCAATCTGGCATAAGAGTTTCTAATATTGTCTTTAATCTCTTGGGCATTTTGCTCAGCTTTGGCTTTATTGTCATTCATGACTGCTTTGTCTGCCCCTGCCGCGCCGTTTTCAGAGAAGCTCTCTGAGCTACAAGCACTGACGGCCAAAAGCAATAAAAAACTGACACCAAAAAACGTTAAATGTATATTACTTGACTGCCAAAACCCTGTCTTCGATTTATCAATCATGGCAGTTGCCACTGTGGTTATATACCGCTTTTTCATAAATCCCGCTTGTCATAAACGCCTGTTGTTACCTTATTTACCCAACAATATTTACCCAATAATATGGCATGATCAATCAATCAAGCATGCGCCACTTATCGCTATTGTATCAGCACTATTATAACGGCTTTGGCCGAAATTTATTAGGCTCTGTGCTCCCTTAGGTAAAACGGTCGTTTTTCTTGAGCTAATAGCGACATGATGAGCTACTACTGGCATGATTAAAGCCCCATTTTCGGTAGCCGTCGGTATCTAGGTGAATCGCCCCTGTGGCATATAGCCCTAACCCAAAGTTGTGCGCTTCTCCTTGATAGTGCCAAAACTGACACAGGCCATCTTGCATGGTGCTCAGTCGCCACAGATCGTCTTGGTATTCTGGCACCCAAATATCTATGGCACTTGCATTCATGTGTTTACTACTCGCAGCACCGCCGGCACACTCATTGAGCCCAGGGCTGCGATATACCGACCGTATTTCACTGGTGGCAGGCAATACACCTTGATGCTTGAGCTCGCTATATAATCGCAACGTCGGTACGATATTTGCCCACAGCTCTTGCGGTGGCAACTGGTAGGGCTCATAGCCACACTTGCTCCAGCTGCGTGCTGTGGTGAGTAGCTGCGACAAAGGCGGTACGTTTTGAGCGCCAACGCGAGCGCTGAGATAACGCTGATAATCAGCCACTTGACGGGCGCGGTAGCTGTTGCTATTGAGCCATGCATGAAAATCCATACTAGAAAAATCACGATAGGCATTATTGTAAGTATTGCGCGCGGTGTTATAGCGATTGTTGGGGGACGTATAGCTAGGTGGACGCTGCTTGATATTGACACGCTTGTTTTCTTGTATGGACAAGCTCGACTCAAAATCACGCTGTTTTTGAGCAATCAAGCTTTGCATACTGTCGCCCGATACGGCATTCGCGCCGCTGAGCATGGTCACGCCCGGACTATGATTAGAGTCACTGTTGTTAACATAAGCATTTGCCGTGCTGCTACCGTGTCTGACTTGAATACGGCGCTCACTATCGTCACTTATAATAACGGCATGAGTAGTGATACTGCTGGCACCTAGCATGAGAGCCAGCATAGGCTGATAAATTTGCCTATAGAGAGATTTTTTTGTATGAGTCATCGCAAGAAACTGCCGCTAAAAACGTTTTATCGATACTATCAAATTTTCAACAAGCAGGCTAAACTATCGCTTCTAAATAGAGGTCAAAAATTTACAAATAACACTTATGCTTAATAGTTTTATAATTACGTGACTTTATTGCTTATGTGTTACCTTATATACGGTAGGCTATCGATACTAAGACAACATCGTTAGGTTTGATGTCTTATTTTTGGCTCCCCCATTTTTTATACCAATTGTCAGCCCCACTTGCCTATGTCTTCTAACCCGCAATACCGTTTTTCACGTCAGAGCCATCATTTAGGCCAAGGTCATGCACCGACGCTGTGGCAACGTATTCATATCGACCCCTGGCTGACCCTCTTGTTATTGACGGTCTGCTGTATTGGCTTGACGATTTTGTACAGCGCCGCCGGTCAGGACGTGGACATGGTCATCCGTCAAGTGGTCAGTTATGGTGTGGCGTTTGCTGTGATGTTTACCATGGCGCAGATCCCTCCTAGCGTTTATCGAACCTTTACGCCCATCTTTTATGTCTTAGGGCTTATCTTATTGGTGTTGGTTGATATCATTGGTGAAGTTCGGATGGGTGCTCAGCGCTGGATTAACCTTCCAGGGTTCGGTAGCGTGCAGCCCTCAGAGTTTATGAAGCTTGGGATGCCGATGATGTGTGCTTGGTTTTTGTCCAAGCGTGACCTGCCGCCCTCTTTTGCAAGCATTATCATTACCTTAGCCTTGATTATGGTTCCGGTGTTGTTGATCGCAAAAGAGCCAGACCTAGGCACATCGTTATTGGTCGCGGCCAGTGGGATTTTTGTGTTGTTTTTAGCTGGTCTGTCTTGGCGGCTGATTTCCGCGGCTGCCATTCTTGCCGTACCTTTTGTGGCCATTGCATGGAATTTTTTATTGCACGATTATCAGCGGACGCGTGTCATGACGCTGCTAAACCCAGAGGCAGATGTCCAAGGCGCTGGTTGGAACATCATACAGTCCAAAACCGCTATCGGTTCAGGCGGACTCACTGGTAAAGGCTACCTTGAAGGCACGCAGTCACATCTGCATTTTTTACCAGAAGGTCATACAGACTTTATCATTGCTGCATTCTCAGAAGAGTTTGGCTTGCTTGGTGTATTACTGCTAATGTTTATTTACTGCTGCCTGCTGTCACGGGCGTTATATATTGCCTTCACGCATCCTGATATCTATAGCCGGCTGCTGGCTGGCGCCATCGCCATGTCGTTTTTTGTGTATATATTCGTCAACGTTGGCATGGTTGGCGGCTTATTACCCGTGGTTGGGGTGCCGTTGCCATTCATCAGTTATGGCGGTACAGCCATTGTCACCTTGATGGCAGGCTTTGGCCTACTGATGTCTATTCATACGCACAGACCAAGCTAAGACTACGTTCACCTATCGCATAATCCAACATTTCTCCTCAATTATCCTCTAGTACCAACCCATAGTTGGTTGGTACGGATAGATATTAATCCTTGTTTTTTACAAATAATTGCGTTACCCTCTTTTTATTGCCCTATGATACATAACCCGTACATAGGTGCTAAAAAACTTTGCATTCAATTATATTTTGGTTGTAGCTCAGCCGTATAGTTAGCGACTTGTAGATTGCAGGCTTGCAAAGACACTACTTAATTAACGGTTTAATAACAAAGTTACACTTAACACTTCTCAAACCCTTGATTAAGTTAGCAATGTGCCTTATATATTTGGCATCGTCTTTTCTCCTAAGATCGTTATCGTTTAAATCAAGTATGTATCGTTAACCATCCTTTGAGCGTTTCATAAGTAGTTAGGTCTAAAAACCACTTATGATAATGACATAAAATTAACGTATATCAATACCTAGAAAGCCTTTGGTTGTCATCAATATATATCGTGATGAGAAGGCTTTGGAGTGCTCGATACCGCTGGATTGGTCCAACGTTGTAGCGCTCCATCTAAACCTCAGAATAATAGAGTTAGGTTTTGATGTATAAGTTATCGAGGTATCTATGAATAAGCGTTTATCTGGTTTACTGACTGTGTCAGCTGTTTTGTTCGCTGGCTCTGCAGCGGCGACTCATGCAAACGCTGCTGAAGCAAAAACCAATCTTGCCATGATTTCGCAAGACAACGCCGCCCATATCGATCGCGTCTTAAGTGAGCTTAGCCGTCAGCATGACGGCGCATCAAGCTTGGTTAAGTCAGCACGCAAGCCAACATCGTTGGCACTAAGCAGCTCATTACTGGCCAGTGATACCACAGAAGTCAGCAACGACGAAGATGTATTAGAGCGTCTCACTGCCGTGGCTTCTAACTCTGTGAGCAAATTTAAACAAACAGGGCTTGCCTCTTGGTATGGTCGTAAGTTTCATGGCCGCAAAACAGCCAGCGGCGAAACTTTTGACATGAATGGTTTGACTGCTGCTCACCGTTCTCTACCTTTGAACTGCTATGTCAAAGTAACCAATAAAACCAATGGCAAAAGTGTCGTGGTTAAGGTGAACGACCGTGGCCCATTCCATGGCAATCGAGTATTAGATTTATCTTATGGCGCTGCTAAGCGTTTAGGCATTACCAATAAAGGTGTCGGTAACGTATCAATCGAGCGCGTTGCAGGACCCTAATACTGGTTTGATATTTAGTACATAGCACTAAAAAAGCACCCAACTTGAATAAGTTAGGTGCTTTTTTTATTTTAAAGGTCACTCATAGCGCCTGCTCGAGAAAAACTCCCCTCATAACTCAAAAGCACTTTCGATGGCATCATCTAGACGCTCCACCGCGATGACGTTAATTCCTTTAAACTGCGCCGCACCTTTTGCAGGCGCATTGGCCTTAGGAATAATGGCATGCTTAAAGCCATGCTTCATGGCTTCTTTGAGCCGTTCTTGGCCATTGGGTACGGGACGGATTTCACCTGAAAGACCCACCTCACCAAACACCGCTAGCGAAGACGGCAAAGCGCGCTCTTTGATACTTGACGCGCACGCAAGTAATACCGCCAGATCAGAGCCTGTTTCTATCACTTTGACCCCGCCGACGACGTTGACATAAACGTCTTGACCGCTGGTATGGATGCCGCCATGACGATGCATCACTGCCAGCAGCATCGATAAACGCTGAAAATCTAACCCCAATGCCATGCGCCTAGGCGATCCTTGTGAGTCGTCCACCAATGCCTGCACCTCAACCAATAGCGGTCTTGTGCCTTCGCGGCTGACCATCACCACTGAGCCTGCAACCGGCTTGTCGTAACGGCTCAAAAAAATCGCTGAAGGGTTCGCCACTTCTTTGAGACCTAAATCCGTCATACCAAAGATACCCAGCTCGTTGACTGCGCCAAAACGGTTTTTGACTGCGCGAATCATTCGAAAACGAGAGTCTGACTGCCCCTCAAAGTACAGTACCGTATCGACCATGTGCTCAAGTACGCGCGGGCCCGCAAGAGTACCCTCTTTGGTCACATGACCGACCAAGAATAACGCGGTACCTGTCTGTTTGGCATAACGGGTCAACATCGCGGCTGACTCTCGAATCTGACTGACGCCGCCCGGTGCCGAGCTAATGGCGTCGGTATAGATGGTCTGAATAGAGTCAATAATCGCAATCGCCGGCTGCTCTTGGGTCAATGCAGCACAGATGGTCTCTACATTGGTCTCCGCCAATACTCGCAATCTATCGGCTGGCAGCTCTAAGCGTTTGGCACGCATAGCGACCTGAGCCAATGATTCTTCGCCCGTCACGTACAGCGCACTACCCGCCAACGAGTCGGCGCGCGCCATATTGGTCGCTGTCTGCAAAAGAATGGTTGACTTGCCGATACCAGGATCACCACCGATCAGCACCACTGAGCCTGCGACCAAGCCGCCACCTAGTACGCGATCGAACTCGCTGATACCTGTCGGCAAGCGTGTATCCAGTGTGACGCTCACCGCATTGAGTGGCATCACCGCACTATGCGTCCCTGAGTAATTGCCGGTCGCGGCAGTACTGGCCGTACGAGGAGTGCCACGGCTGGCCGTAGATTTTGCCGCGCTTTTGTTATGATGCGGCATGCTGACATTTGGGGCTTCGACCAGAGTATTCCATTCACTACAATCGCTACACTGCCCTGCCCATTTACCAAAATGCGCACCGCAGCTTTGACAAACATAACTGCTCTTATTTTTTGCCATAATTTATGAGCCTTTTTTAGGTGTTTGATTGATAATACCAATAACCTGAGTACCTAGCCCCCATCATGGTAAAAAAGTATGAAAGATGGTTGGTTTATACTTGAAAGTCTTTACCCAAGTATACTGATTTCACCAACTCATTTTCTAGCACTTCACAAGAGGTACCTTCAGCGATAATGGCACCTTCGGAGACGATATAGGCTTTTTCGCAGATGGCCAGTGTGTCTCGCACATTATGGTCAGTAATCAGGACGCCGATACCGCGATTTTTTAGGGTCAAAATCACATCTTTGATATCGCCGACAGAGATAGGATCTACCCCAGCAAACGGCTCATCTAACAAAATAAACTTCGGGTCAGCCGCAAGAGCACGGGCAATCTCACAGCGGCGGCGCTCACCACCAGAGACGCTCATGCCCAAAGATTTGCGCACATGCTCTAAATGGAACTCACCAATGAGTTTTTCAAGCTCTTGGCGCTGCTGAGCGGCACTTAGTTCTGTCCGCGTCTGTAAGATCGCCAAAATATTGTCTTCGATAGAGAGCTTACGAAATATTGAAGCCTCTTGCGGTAGATACCCAATACCTGCCCGCGCACGCTCATGCATGGCGTATTTGGACAGATCCATCTTACCGAGTGTCACGCGGCCTTTGTCCATATTGACCAGCCCGACTACCATATAAAAACTGGTGGTTTTGCCAGCACCGTTCGGGCCTAGCAGTCCCACCACTTGTCCTTGTTCGACAGAAAACGAGACGTCCTTGACTACCCAGCGCTTTCCATAGCGCTTACCCAAGTTTTGCATAGACAGTCGGGTGCTTGAGACCGAGGCTTGCTGGGCGACTACAGGGTCAATACTTTGATTATCACTCATAACTTACTCATGTTTTGCAAAATTCAGGCACGACAACAAAAGCTGCCTTGCCGTCTAACGTATACCACTTTGGCTGCTGTTGGCATTGGGCGGAAACACCAGCTCTACGCGCTGATTACCACCGGCAGTGGCCTCAACATCGCCGGCTTTTAAGCTATAACGAATGACATTTCCTGCAAAACTTGCGCCGTTTTGCACCAGTCTGGCATTGCCAGTCAGCGTGATGATGCCAGTGACGGCATTATAATCAATCTTATTGGCTTGACCTTTTGCTAGGCCTTTTTCTCGTGTCACGATTTGCTGCATCGTCGCTGGTCGGCCGGTCGCCACTGCAGAGTTGATACTGCGCTGCTGAGATAGGTTGACCGTGATATTATCTGCGGTCATCTTAAAAGTCCCTTGAGTAATAATCACGTTGCCTGCATAGCTGGTGACCCCTGTACGCTCGCTATACGTGGCCTTGTCTGCCAATAGTTTGATCGGCTGGTTGGCATCTGATGGCAGAGCGTGGCTATAAAGCGGCAGCGCAACCAGCATGAGCATCGGTAGCGCGCGCAGCGTAGACAAAAATTTAGGTTTCATAAACATCACTCGTCTTATAATAGATAGGAGGACTTGCCGCCAACTGGGTTCTTTCAATGAGCTCTTTAAATGGGTACTATAAAGAGCCACTTTAAATCGGCTCTTTAAAACAGTGCCTTGTCCTGACGCTGAGCTGGCGTAAAGGCGACCGCTACTTGCCCAAATTCATAATCGCCAGTCTCAAGATTGGCTGTCATAGTGGCCGCTTCAAAACGGTTTGCCCCTTGCTCGATTTTCACAGGTGCTTCGCTATACACTTGTCCTGATTTGGTATTGCCCTTTAGCGTACTGCCCGTTACCTTGATAGGCTCGACCTCTTTATCCGGATTGCCTTCACTGATGAGGGTAAAACCGCCAGACAAGCTAAGCTCCCCTGTCTGCTGGCTGATAGCGGCACTCCCCGCCTCAATACGATAGCGCTGCTCGGCAGATGGTTCCCAGTTCATGGTAATACCGGACATCTCATCGAGATTGGTCACAGGGTTGTGGGTCAATGATTCGGCGGTCAGTTCGTATTCTGTCTCGCCTTGCTCGTTGGTCTGTACAGCCTTGATGTCCGTTGCTTCATAGTCGACATCGGTCGCTTCCATACTGACCGGCGGGGTTATCTCGCCTTGCTGCTGAAAGAACCAACCAGCGATACCAGCGATAATCAATGCCAGAACGATTAATACACGTGTATTCACAGTCCCTCATCCCCAGTTTGCGTTTGCTCAAGTGTATAATGCGCTATAAAACCCTGATAGTGCCCATGACCCTTTAAAATCAAATCGCATATCTCGCGTACCGCGCCTGTGCCACCCGCTCTCGTTGTCACCATGTCGCTGCGTTTGATAACCTCGGCATGAGCATTAGGGACAGTGGCGGCAAACCCTACGGTTTGCATCGCTTTGATATCCGGTAAATCATCGCCCATATAGGCACAGTCTGCTGCTGTGATGTTGAGCGCAGGATCCAGCATCGCTAACAACTCAGTCAATGCAATCAGTTTATCATCACGACCTTGTACGACATAATCCACACCCATCTCACGGGCGCGCTTGTCGACCATAGGACTGCTGCGCCCTGTGATAATGGCAGTCAAAATACCATAGCGTGCCAACGACTTGACGCCGACGCCATCTTGTACAGAAAAAGCCTTGGTCTCGGTGCCATTGGCATCATAAATGATTTGACCGTTTGATAAGATACCATCGACATCCATCACCAAAAGTTTGACTTTCCCTGCTTTTTTGATTAAGTCTTGCATGATATCTCTCTTTTATTATGTTATAGATAGTGATTAAACTGCATGCCCTTTAGCGGCTAATGATCTTGGTTTTTGTTTAGTGGCGCTTTGTGTTACCCACTGTACTTTTCGCAATAAAAGTTATTTTACACCAGCCTTTAGTAGATCATGCAAGGTGATGATGGCCTCTAAGCGGTCTTGCTCATCGATGATAAGTAGCTGACTGATGCCGTTTTCGTTCATCACGCTTAGCGCATCCGATGCTCGCATGGTCTTACTGACACGGCGAGGATTACTGACCATCACCTCATGCATCGGTGTTTGTAAATCAATGCCTTTTTCTAAGCCACGGCGCAAATCCCCGTCGGTAAAAACGCCAACCACTCTATCGCTATCATCAATCACCACCGTCATACCCAAACGCCCAGCTGACATCGTAAAGAGGGCGTCTTGTAAAGGCGCTTGCTGATGAATAAGCGGCAAGTCTTCAGACTTGGTGTGCATCAAGTCTTCCACGCGCGTCAGTAGCTGGCGACCAAGCGCGCCTGCTGGATGTGACAACGCAAAATCTTCTGAGGTAAAATTACGCGCATGTACCAACGCCACTGCCAACGCATCACCTAATGCCAACGTCGCTGTGGTACTAGAAGTCGGCGCTAAATTCAGTGGGCAAGCTTCTTGCGACTTGCCGAGTGTCAATACGATGTCCGCTGAACGGGGTAGCATGCCACGCTTATCACGGCTGATACTGATCAGCGGAATCTCTAGACGCTTGACCACGGGAAGTAGCATCTTGATCTCATCTGACTCGCCAGAGTTGGAGATGGCGAGCAGCACATCGCCTTTGACCAGCATCCCTAAGTCGCCATGCCCTGCCTCGCCTGGGTGCATAAAAAACGCAGGCGTACCAGTCGAGGCAAAGGTCGCCGCTATCTTGCGCCCGATCAGTCCCGACTTACCCATCCCCGTCACCACCACACGGCCCTGACAGGCCAAAATAATATCGCAGGCTTGGGCAAATCGATCATCTATCTGCTCTGTCAACAAGGCCAACGCAGAAATTTCCGTATTGATGGCTTCAATAGCAGTGCTGATAAATTGCTCGTGGGTGAGATTGCTTTGGGTATTACTCATGGATCCGCTCTATTGTTATCATGAATCAACTGTCTATTTTACTATACTATCGTCAATATTAATAATATCTTCAAACGTACTGAGAGGCGCGGGTATTAGAGTATCAACGCCCCATTGCTTGTAAAAGTATAAAAACCATATAAAAAAAACCTACTATAAAGCAGGTTTTAATTCTATCAATCATATCGCATCGCGGCGTTTACCCTGTACTAAGCCGCCTAGCCGTTATCGTCGTGAGACCCTTCGTCTGTGGGCGATTCAAAGCCGCGATCTTGACCAAATCCACCGCGCTCAAACCCACGATCTTGACCAAAGCTACCACGCTCAAACCCGCGATCTTGGCCTTGACCAAAGCCGCCACGGTTAAAACCGCTACGACTCGAAGCAAACCCACGCTCTTCAAAACCGCCGACACCCGCAGGGTTGCCGCCTCGTTCAAACCCGCCGCCTTGATAACCAGTTGGACTAACGCCTTGTGTTTGACTACCCGTGCCAGTAGTACTGCTACGTGGGTTGCGTGCTGGCACTACTGTTGAGATGGCATGCTTGTAGACCATTTGGCTGACCGTGTTTTTGAGCAGTACCACGTATTGATCAAACGATTCGATTTGACCTTGCAGCTTGATACCATTAACCAAAAAGATAGAGACAGGAATGCGATCTTTGCGCAGCGAATTCAAGAACGGATCTTGTAAAGTTTGTCCTTTTGACATGAAGTCTCTCCTAAATATTATATAATTATGTTTTGAGCGCCAATTATTTTAAGTGTGGCTTTCATTATAATGGCTGAAGATAGATACAATGATACGCTTTCATCAAACGCATCCAAATAAACACGCATGCTATGTGAGTTATTCTACTTTATCGCGAATACATCTTTATTGTAAATAATTAAGTAACCACTTGTTTCATAAAGGCTTTCTATAAACAAAGGTCAGTCAATATCCATAAAGACCGCAATAATTAGGCAATTCCCACTAGTTTACTAGGTTTAAATTATAACAGTTATCTACATTATATTTTGAAACTAATTGTCATTATTTTTTACATATTGATAAAACATGCGTTAATACAAGTAATCTCTGACGTGGGCCATGGTATCAAATGTCTGTAGCGTGATTGGATGAACGGCTTGTCGATCACTAGGATGGGCAAGCGAGTGCGCGTCATTGACCCGCGTATCAGACAGAGCGGGCAGCTGCGTGAGCTTACGTAGCCATGTGTACTGACGCTTTGCCAATTGCCGAGTGGCGTATAATGCCTTATTTTGCATTTGCTGACAAGCAAGCCGCGCACGCTCACTGGCAGAGACAGCCGCTTGATCTTGTGATGACGGGGTTAAAAAAGCATCATAAAATAGCGCTTTGTCCAAGTGGCTGTGCTCAAAGACTGGGTGGTCAATCTGGACGAGATACTCTAGCACTTGCCGATAGCCAACGCAGCGCATCGAGGGCATGTTAGGCGTTAACGAATGACGCTCAAGCAGGCCTAGGACTTCAGCGACTAGCCCTTCTTGCCACATGATATCCAAGCGCTGCTCGATGCGCTGATGTAACCACGAGCGATCTGGCATGATGGCCAGCGCATGCCATTGTTGGTCTGTATTGTGCGCGAGGGCTTGTTTGGGCTGCTGCTGCCAGTCACTGATCGCTGTATCCGTTTGCAGATACACCTCGACCGCGCGAGTGATACGCTGCGTGTCAGTGGCATTGAGACGCCGATGACTGATCGGATCCACCTTTTCCAAATAGCCATACAGCGCATCGATACCGTCCTCTTGCCGCCACTGCTCTACGCGCAGGCGTACTGCCTCATCACTATCCGGCACAGGTGAGAGCCCATCTAGCAGCGCCATGTAATACATCATGGTACCACCGACCAGTAGTGGGATTTTGCCGTTTTGATGACAATCTTCAATCAGCCGCGCCACATCACTGACAAACTCCGCGACGCTATAGCTTTGCACAGGATCGATAATATCGACCAAATGATGCGGATAACGCGCCAGCTCCTTTATTGTGGGCTTGGCGGTTCCGATATTCATCTCACGATATATCAGCGCTGAGTCCACTGAGATTAGCTCATAGCGTCCTGTGTCGTATAGCTCATACGCTAGCGCTGTCTTGCCACTGGCGGTAGGCGCCATCAAACACACCACGCTGTTGTCCGCCAAATTGGGATTTAAGCGATAAGACGAGCTATCAGAGGAGAGTTGCATAAAACGACCTTTATAAATGATTTTTATATAAATTGTGAGCCAACGCCACACTAACTGCCTTACACATGCTAAAGCACAATGGCTAATCGCAGAGTATATGATAATTATTGTAGGGTTTTTATGATAAGGTTGATGGGTGATTGGCTCTAGAAGACGAGTGCTGGTGATATGGTTATGATACTGACGGCGTGGCGGCTGATAGCATCCATGCGATTAACCGACTGCCCGTTACCGAATAAATGGCATGGTTACTTAGCAAAGCCTGTAAGTCAGCCTTAAATGCTAACGCATCTGGCATCGACATCCGCTGCCCTATCTTGCTTAGTTGCTGATTGATATCAGTGGCAATGCAGGCTTGATCTGTATCAGTACTATCCGTCCACCGATTGGGCGCAAACAGTAAGCTAAGCTGCGACTGCCATACGGCGGCACTGACAATCGAGCATTGACCTTGATGATAAAACAGCAACCACGGCAATGTATCTTTATCTATAAATGTGTCTTTATCTATATTTGTAGCAGCAGAGTCCATGAGAGGCTCGATACGATGCAAGCTGTCCAAATGGATGACCTCTAAACAGACGAGGTCTAAATAAAACGTCTTTAACCCATACTCTGTAGAGGCTACCTGCGGTGCGGCATCCCTTGACTCACCCAGCGTCTTAGTCGAGGCTTTGCCTGCTGGCGCCGCCGTTGCCGTGCTATCTGGGTTTTTGGATAGCTCATAGGGCTGCTGGTATTCACTGACTCGTCTGCTGGACTGCCGATACTGCAGCCGTGATGAGCTATCGTATTGATCATTGGTGGCGACTGCAGATGACAGCCAACGCTCAGCATCTGACCTATTGTCTGAGTGGCTATTGGTAGCATTGTAATTTGCTGATCGCTTATCTTTTTTGTGAGTAGGCTCATCTAGCAGCTGAGCCGGCATAATGGGCTTTAGCTTAGCACGAACCGCATGATTGAGATGCGCCATGATGTTGTTTAAAGGACTGATCTTAATACGCTGTTTGGTCGGGTGTACATTGATATTGAGCCACTCGGCTGGCAACTCAAAATATAGCGCGTAACCCAGACCCGCCAGCCGCGCGCTTTGGGCCAATTGACGCAGCTGATTGCTGATAATCGGCTCTTTGACCAAACGGCCATTGACGTAGAGCAGCTTTGGCATACTCTGTGCCGACGCCACTTGTGTCTCGACACTGGGCCACAACCAGCCATGGACACGGGCTCTATCACCCCACCCCATCCCAGCATCGGATGCTAAAGACTGCTGTAGTAGACCCGACAGATCAAGCATAATCTCAAGCGCATTGGTCGTCAAAGCAACCCCCAATGCTTGCTCTAGCCGTGATAGCGATAAGGGGTTTGGACTGTTTTGATGGGCATTAGCACTGCAGTTGGTCGCCCAATCTTCCGCCTGATTACGCTCGGTTGGCGTTCCATGAGAGGTCATCGGGTTGGATGAGAGTAATAGTCGTTTTTTATTATCGTGAAACAGACTCAGTGCTACGTCTGCGCGGGCCAAAGCCACATCACGAACAATCGCCTCAATATGACCAAACTCCGTGGCAATAGATTTAAGATTGCTGCGCCGAGCAGGAACATTAAAGTACAAGTCTTTGACCGTAATCGTCGTCCCACGATGGTGCACCACGGGCGTGAGCGTCGGTATATCAACCAGCACGCCTGCAACCTGTAACTGACGGCCGACGCCGCTATCGTCAGGGCTACTGGCCAAGGTTAAGCGAGAAACCGCCGCCGTCGCGGCCAATGCTTCCCCGCGAAACCCCAACGTCGTAATCCCTTGTAGATTGGCCACATCTGCAATCTTACTGGTCGCATGACGGGTAATCGCCATCACCATATCATCAGGATGAATGCCAGTACCATTATCTATCACCTCGATCATACCCATGCCGCCTTGAGTCACCCGTATCTCAATGTCGCTTGCGCCAGCATCAATGGCGTTTTCTAGCAACTCCTTTACCACGGCAGCCGGGCGCGTCACCACTTCACCTGCAGCCAATTGATTGACCAGCAGCGGTGGTAGTTTTTTGATACGGGTCTGAGGAGGAGTCTCTGGCATTTAAAAGGTATCGTTATGGCATTAAAAAAGCAAAGTAGACAAAAACTAAATATGTAAAGCAGACAGATCTATGCCTTGCGCCTGCCCTACTCTGGATAGACGCAGCTCAACATGCCGATGCTCTGTGTCGTTATCACAGTCATCGCTGGTGGCTTGGGTGATGTCGATAAATACGCTGGGCGGCGGCAAGTAGCTGTCTGCTCGGCTGGCCCATTCTATAATAACCAGCGCGTTTGGCTCATCTAGATACTCATCAAAGCCGATAAAAGACAGCTCTTCTGGATCTTGTAGCCTATAAAGATCGGCGTGATAGACCGGTTTTATTGAGCCATCGCTTTGTGCGATCGCATACGGCTCTACCAATGTATAAGTCGGGCTTTTGACTACTCCTGCATGACCAAGCGCTTGTAACCAGTAGCGGGTCAAGGTCGTCTTGCCCGCGCCCAAGTCACCTGCCAGCCACACACTACCACTTAGCGATAGCGCTGCTAACTGCGCCGCCAAACGCTGGGTATCATCTTCTGTACGCAGCGTCAACGTTTTGGTATTTTTGGCTGCTTTTGTATTACTCGACATCACGATTACCTGCCTGTACTTGCATGGTGACTGAAGGATTGGTAAAGCGCTCACCGCGGATAAGCTTGGCATAAAGCTCAGGATCATGCCATTCGCTTCGTACTTGCTCACTAAACTCAAAATCTTCTAAAATAAGCTTACCCATTTGCACGTTTGCCACATCATCAGCGAAGCACTGAGCGTAACCTGTGGCTGTTTCGTGGGCTATCACTGAGTACACACTGACGTCTGCTTCGCCGTTTTGCATTTGCGTCTGCGCTAGGATTTCTTGTGCCCAAAAAAATATCACACGCGAAAACTGCTCAGCTGAGGGTGATACTGGCAAACTGATCCAGCGCGCGCTGAATTTTTTGCAAGCAGCGATATACTCAGGATCGTCTTTGTTCCAAAAACAAATGGCATGATCAAAACTGTCAATGATGTCTTTGATCGAGGATTTTAATAAACCAAAATCATAGACCATCTGCCCGTGATCCAAACGCGTGGCCTCAAGTATCAGCTCAATCTGATAGCTATGACCATGAATAGAGTGCTTGCAACGCTCTGAGCTGCAGTTACGCACAATATGAGCGTTTTCAAATTTAAACAGTTTACGAATACGCATGATAATCAACCAAAAAAGTAAGCATCTTCGTGCCAACTATGAATAATATAAATCGTTTGCCGTGCTGACTTATCAGCCTGTGGCCCATTATAGCAAATCAAGATGACTCCGTAAGTAAGCACTGACGAATACATGTATTATTGCCTGCCATATTATATTTAGCAGGTTATAATTGTCTGCTGTTTGTTTTAGCTGTTATCGCAGTCGCAGGGTCGCGCCTAAGACTGTGGACGAATTTTTATGAGGAAGTTAGCGTCATGATGCGTATTGGATTGTTTTTATTAACCAACTTAGCGGTGATCGTAGTATTTAGCATCGTGTTTGGGATTTTGTCCCGAGTTTTTGGGGTTGGTGGCGTACATAGCGCAGGCGGGATAAACTATGCCAGCCTAGCCATTATGTGCGGTGTCTACGGCATGGTCGGGTCGATGATATCGTTATTTATCTCAAAATGGATGGCAAAAAGATCAACGGGAACGGTGGTCATTGAGGCACCAAGCAATGCCACTGAGCAATGGCTGATAGATACGGTCGCCAAACAAGCGCGCGCGGTCAATATTGATATGCCTGAAGTGGGTATTTTTAACAACTCGCAGCCCAATGCGTTTGCCACAGGCTGGAATAAAAACAAAGCGCTGGTTGCCGTCTCATCGGGTCTACTCCAGAATATGACTGCAGATGAAGTAGAAGCGGTATTGGCGCATGAGATTGGTCATGTGGCCAATGGCGATATGGTCACACTTGCACTCATTCAAGGGGTGGTGAACGCCTTTGTGATGTTCTTTGCGCGTATTATCGGTAATTTCGTCGATCGCACTGTGTTTAAAAACGAAGGCGAAGGCCCTGGTATTGGCTACTTTGTCACCAGTATCGTGATGGATATCTTGCTAGGATTTTTGGCATCCGCCATCGTTATGTGGTTCTCACGCCTGCGCGAGTTTCGTGCTGATGAGATGGGCGCCAAGCTTGCCAGCCGTGACAAGATGATCAGCGCACTGGATGCCCTGCGTCCTGCTGAGCAGCGTCCAGACCAGATGCCTGAGAGCATGAAAGCCTTTGCTATCTCGTCTGGGCAGTCTACAGGCTTTAGTATTGCAAACCTTTTCCGCTCACACCCAACACTGGATGATCGTATCGCGGCGCTGAGAAAGTACAATCCTAGTGAAGCGTAAGCCATTGCTCTAAAACGACAGATAATGGTAGATATCAGTATCAGCGCTGCTATTATCTTGTAAAACCAAGCATAAAAAAAGCCTATCTTTTAAAGATAGGCTCTTTTATGACATAAACTTACTGACTAAATATCAAACTCAAGCGCTCTATCACCATTGGCGTCTTGAATACGGGTTGGCAAGCCAATCTTATTGAGTAGATTGATAAATGGCTTAGCATCCAGCTCTTCGACATTGACCATCTGACCGGCGTCCCATTCGCCAGTGGCGACCAGTATCGCAGCAGCGACAGGTGGCACGCCTGCGGTATAAGAGATACCTTGGCTACCAACTTCATTGTAGGCGTCTTTATGGTCTGAGACATTATAAATAAATACCTCAGTATCGACGCCATTTATCTGGCCCTTGACCTTGTCACCAATGCAAGTCTTGCCGGTATAGTTCGGAGCCAGCGAGCTTGGGTCTGGTAGTACCGCTTTGACCACCTTTAGCGGAATAACTTCTTGCCCTTCGGCGGTCATCACCGGCTGCTCAGACAATAGACCTAGGTTTTGGAGCACGGTAAAGACATTAATATAGTGCTCGCCAAAGCCCATCCAAAAACGAATATTTGGCACATCTAGGTTGGCTGATAAAGAATGAATCTCGTCATGCCCACTTAAGTAGCTGTTTTGCTCGCCAACGACTGGCAAATCGTCGGTACGCTTGACTTCAAACATCTTATTCGACTGCCATTTGCTGTCCTGCCAAGAGTACACCGTACCGGTAAACTCACGGAAATTAATCTCAGGGTCGAAGTTGGTGGCAAAGTACTTACCGTGACTGCCGGCATTGATATCGATAATATCGATATCCGTCACTGAACCTTTATCCATCATGTCATAGCCCAGACGCGCGTAGGCATTGACCATACCTGGATCAAACCCTGCACCCAAGATTGCCGTGACATTATTGTCAGCGCAGCGCTGCTTGCGTTTCCATTCGTAGTTGTCATACCATGGCGGCGTTTCACAAATCTTACGCGGATCTTCATGGATAGCGGTGTCAATATAAGCCGCGCCCGTCTCAATACAAGCTTCTAACACCGTCATATTGATAAATGCCGAGCCGACATTGATTAGAATTTGAATCCCTGTATCGTTGATAAGATCGATAACAGCTTGACTATCCATGGCATCGACTTGATGGGTATGCAAGACTGCCGCTTGCTTAAAGCTGCCTTTGTCCTCGACGCTTTTAGCGATAGCATCACACTTATCTTTGGTACGTGAAGCAATGTGAATCTCGCCCAGCACATCATTATGCATCGCACATTTATGCGCGACCACTTGCGCGACACCGCCTGCGCCAATGATGAGTACGTTTTTTTTACTAGCTTTGGTTTGATTTGTGTTCAATGAACAATCCTCCTTTGTGTCCCTGTCGATACCATCGATACTGGCTATGCAAAACAGAAACGAGTGAATGATATGCGTGAATTAAAAAGGAAGACCGAGGAAAACCCACGCACCCGTCGAACAAAGCACCCTTTTTGTTTGTAGGCGCTTTGTTCGACGCGATTATAACAATTTTTATCCCACTATCGACAAAAATAATGTAGAAAAAACCAATGAATTTAAAGTTTAAACCCTTACCCTTAAGTCTTTGTTTTTGATAATTTAACTTTAACAACGAAGCCTTATATAGTCAATCCGATATAAAAACGATACAGTGAGATGAAAAGTTGTTTTTCGCAGCATCTGTCTGCGTAGGCACAGCAAGCAAGAAAAACAACTTTTCATTGAGCGGCTTGATAGCCATGTATCTGATTTATTTGGATTCAAATATACTAAGACAAGCTGGCTTTGTAATCTTGATAATCAAATTCGCGCTGCACATCAATACTGCCATCTAGACGTCGAATCACAATCGCTGGCATATTAACACCATTAAACCAGTTTTTCTTAACCATGGTATAGCCTGCCGCATTACCAAACGCAACGGTGTCGCCTACTTGCAGCTCATGCGCCAAAGCATACTCGCCAAAGATATCGCCAGCCAAGCAAGAGCGTCCGTAGATAATAGTATTGTCAGCAGCGTCTTGTTGTACTTGTTCGACAGGCAGCACCTCCACTGACTCTGCATTGACAGAAGTGATTGGCGCAGACTCACGATATATCAGCAAATCCAGCATATGCGCCTCGATAGAAGCATCGACGACGGCGAGGTTTTTGTCATTGTGCATGGTGTCCAGCACTGTTGTGACCAGCGTGCCGGCGCCATGAATACTGGCCTCACCTGGCTCAAGATAGACTTGTACGCCGTATTTTTCACTAAAGCCTTTTAGTCTGTCGGCTAATTTTTCTAGTGGATAACTAGGTGCGATAAAGTGAATACCGCCGCCGAGGCTCACCCACTCAAGCTGCGCTAAAATATCACCAAACCTGTCTTCGATATCAGCCAAGCTTGCGCTAAACGCCTCAAAGCTGTCGTTTTCACAGTTGTTATGAATCATGACCCCTGTGATATCACCAAGCACTGCGGCAATCTTATCTTTGTCATGCTCACCAAGACGGCTAAAAGGACGGGCAGGATCAGCGATGATAAACGACGAGTTACTGGTCTTTGGGTTGAGACGTAGCCCGACTGGAATGTCCTGTGCATGCGCTTTATCTTTGAAGGCATGCAGCTGCGAGATGGAGTTAAAGATAATCTTGTCCGCGTAGCTTAATACTTCATCGATTTCATCCGCGCTATAGGCGACACTATAGGCATGGGTTTCTTTTTTATCACTGTTATTGGCATCGCTGTTGTTACCAAAAGTCTCATAGCCCAAACGCACTTCATTGAGCGAAGACGAGGTCGTACCATGCAAATAAGGCTGCATCACATCAAACACGCCCCACGTGGCAAAACACTTGAGCGCAAGCAAAGCCTTGGCACCAGATAACTCACACAGACGTGCGATAATCTGCATATTGGCAACGATTGCCGTTTCATCGAGCAAATAATAAGGCGTAGGTAGAGAGGATAGATCAGAGGTTATTACAGTGTTTTCAACATTCATAAGTGGTTACCTAATCGCTGCGGTTGGCATCATGACAGATATAAATAATTGCGCTATAGTAGACTAAATTCACTATAATTAGAATATCTTATGTCATTATCAACCGATTATTCCAGCGCGGCGAGCCAAGCCAATTTATCTCAGCTTGAACCAAAAAATATCAATTTAGCGCATCTTGATGCCGATGCGCGGGCGGTTTTAGATTTTTGGTTTGATAAAGACAATGAGGCGTATTGGTTTGAAAAAAACGATGCCTTTGATCAAAAAATAAGAGAAAAATTTGGTAAGATTTGGCAAGCTGCCAAACAAGGTGAATGTGTCACTTGGCGTATCGCCAACGCCGCAGCAGATAGTAACAGCTCCATCACTGCTCTAGCAGGACGCTTGGCTGAGATTATTGTACTCGATCAGTTTTCGCGCAATCTGTGCCGCGGGCAAGCCAATGCCTTTGCACAAGATGGCATGGCACTGATATTGGCGCAAGAAGCCATTCAACAACCACATTTCGACACCCTACCCGCGCAGTGGCGCAAATTTATGATTATGCCATTTATGCATTCTGAATCTTTGATGATTCATGAGCGCTACTTGCTGCTCTTTGAGCAGTTAGATGACGCGATGACACTCGACTTTGAGCACCGTCATAAAGATATTATCGAGCAGTTTGGCCGCTATCCGCACCGTAACGACATATTGGACCGAGAGTCGACAGCGGCAGAAGAAGCCTTTTTAGAACAACCAAACTCATCGTTCTAAGAGGCGTTCGACAAAGCATGTCCTAGTAGTTCACTTCACCTGTGGTAAAACTAAACGACTGCTGCTGTAAGGTCTTACTGCTGGCTTTGCTCTTGCCGACGTGCAATCTCACAGCTTTTTAAATCATCGGTCATTGGTCATGATAAAAATAAAAAAGCATACCTCGTCAAATAAGTTCATTAAAGCTTACGAAACGTAGATTAATTACCTTAGAGTCGCCTAAAAAATACTCTCTGTCAGTACCATGGTTGAATGTGCAACACGCCCTAACGATAACGAGCATAGTCGGCGTTTATCATTCGCTCTCCAGCGCCCTTCTTATAGGGGCAAAGCTGCGCCTATGCTCTGGTAACACACCAAGCGTCGCAACGGCTGCCATATGAGCGCGCGTTGGATAGCCTTTGTGTTTGGCGATGCCATACTCAGGATACTGCGCATCTAATTCATACATGGCCTTATCACGGCTCACCTTTGCCAATATACTGGCTGCGGCGATACTGGTATGACGGCCATCGCCCTTGACCCATGCTTGACAGTCAAGCATAGCGGGCGCTATACCTGCCTTGGCAAGCTTACCACTGTCTAAATCAGGGCAGCGATTGCCATCGATTAGCACTTCGATAAAGCGATGACCTACAGCGGTCAAATGGGCGGCAACTGCTTGTAGCAGCTCCTCGGTACACAAACGCATACCGAGCATCGTCGCCTGCAAAATATTGATTTGGTCGATGACGGCGGCCGGTATCTCCGCGATGATATACCCGACCGCATACTGCTGCACCAAGGGGTAGAGCCTGTCACGCTTTTTTTCACTCAACTGCTTGGAGTCGGTCAATACAGACAGCGGGGTATCCTTTAGCGGCTGCGCTTCTATGAGCCCCGACCACGCGGCAGGTAGTAGCGCCGCGGCGACATTGACAGAACCTAGCAAAGGCCCGCGGCCAGCTTCATCGACACCTATCTGTAGTGGCAAGGCCGCGCCCTTTGTCGTCTGCCCATATTGGCTTTGTAGCTCCGAGGTATGTAGTTGACCAGACAAATGGATGGGCGCTGCTAGTTGAATATACTGCCCTTTGATATCGACTTGCTCAATACGTACATCAATCGATATCAAAGGCTGGGCACTACTAGATGGGTTACTCATAACACTGTTATATCTTTTTTTAAGGGGTGAAAGTTGGACTTAGTGACATTGTCTTTAGCGTGGCTTTTAGCATTGTTCTTAGTATGGTTTTTAGCACTTTGTCATAACAGTGCTGCCATATGGCACAGATGATATGTGTTATTGCTGGTGGTTTTGCTTATACCATTGCTCGATGACGCTGTTTGCCGGCTCATGGTTACTTTGCTGCTGTAATAGCTGTTTGGTGGTAAGCAGATCGCTCATTTGCTCGGCATAGGCGCGTGGCTGTAATAAACGCATCACCGTACGGCAGATATTGTCCCCACTCGCCTGCTCTTGTATCAGTTCAGGCACTATCGCGGTATCTGCTAGGATATTGGGCAACGCCACATAAGGCACTTTTACCAGACGCTTGGCGATCTGATAGGTCAGCTGATTTAACTGATAAATCACCACCATCGGTCGCTCAAGCAGCATCGCCTCTAGTGTCGCGGTGCCTGAGGCTAGCATCACCACATCGGCTGCTGCCATCGCTTGCTGACTAAAGGTTGGCTGACTATCATCGTAGACCACTACGATAGCGGCGCGCAGCTGTTCTGAGCGTTTATCGATGACATCTTGCACGATATATTGATGGTTTTGATCCACAGTAGGGATGATAAAACACAGTTTTGGGTCCAATAATATCAATTTTTGAATACCATCAAGCATCAAAGGCAATATGGCGGTAATCTCCCCGCGCCGTGATCCTGGCATCACGCAAATGAGCTGACTGACTTCATCAAAACGATCAATAAAAAACTGCTGCAAGCCATCATTATGCCAGACCAGCTCACTGCGGCGCTGATTGATAGGTGTCGCGAGTAGCCCTTGATCTATGGTGCGTAACAGCGGATGACCGACACAGACTGCTGGGTGGTTATGACGCTCATAGACTGGCAGCTCAAACGGAAACAAGCACAGCACCAAATCGGTGGCTGCTTTGATATTATGAATACGCGACTCACGCCATGCCCAAATAGAGGGGCTGACATACTGAACACAAAACACCCCTTTAGACTTTAGTTTTTTTGCGACCCGCAGATTAAAATCAGGCGCATCGATACCAATAAACCAGTCAATAGCAGCGTCTTGAAACGCTGCTAATAACTCACGGCGTGCCTTTAGTAAATCTGGCAATTGTGCCATTACCTCGACCAGACCCATGACAGCCAATCGCTCTAATGCAAAGATGCTTTGTAATCCTTGTGCTTGCATCTTGGCGCCGCCGACCCCGACCCAAACAATATCATCGCGCAGATTGTTCATCTGCTGCATAAAGTCGGCACCCAAGCTATCACCTGACACCTCGCCTGCGACGATACCGATGACCAGTGGACCCGCGTTTGACTCAGGTACCAAAAGCTCAGCCGTGCTGTGACTCTTAAGCGTCTGTACCGCTGCGTCTGGCGTCACACCAAGGGAGTGGTTAAGGGTAGCAAAATCTGTCATGACAAGCTCTCGATATGAAGATGATAAAGGTACGATAAAAACAATTATAAAATATAACACATGTCAGCAGCTATAAGGCCTGATAACGCTAATAACGATGCTCATTGATGCTGCCATCATACGTGACGACGGCCAAAATAGCTAAATTGACTCACAAAAACCACGCGCCGCCTGTTTTTATACCCAACGCAGGCGTCACAATGATAACTGGATTTTGGCTTCCTCATTCCAGTTATCAGTTAATTAACTGTATGACTGCCCTTGTCAACCAGCGCTTTTGTCCGCATAATGAATATCCCTATAAATCAGCTAGACGATATATAACCATGACAACACCAGTTACCCATAATGCAGATATTGACGACGTGAATATTGAAAAATTCATTCCTTTGATCACTCCCGCTGAGCTAAAAGCTGAGCTGCCTTTGTCAGACAAAGCTTATAATACCGTCCTAAAAGGTCGCAACACTATCCAAGATATCTTGGACGGTAAAGACAAGCGCTTGTTTGTGGTCATCGGCCCCTGCTCTATTCACGATATCAAAGCCGCTCACGAATACGCCGATCGTTTGGCGGTATTGGCAAAAGAGATCGAAGATAGCATATTTGTGGTGATGCGTGTCTATTTTGAAAAACCCCGTACGACGGTGGGCTGGAAAGGCATGATCAACGACCCTGACATGAATGACAGCTTTGATATCGAAAAAGGCTTGCGTACGGCGCGTAAGCTTTTGTTAGATCTCAACGAAAAAGGCTTGCCGTGTGCCACCGAGGCCTTGGACCCAAATACGCCGCAATACATGCAGGATTTGATCAGCTGGTCAGCCATTGGTGCGCGTACCACTGAAAGCCAGACGCACCGTGAGATGAGCTCAGGTTTGTCTTGTCCAGTGGGCTTCAAAAACGGCACCGACGGCGGAATGACAGTCGCGGTCAACGCCATGCAAGCGGTCAAAGAAGGCCATAGTTTCTTAGGTCTATCAGCAGATGGCAAAGTCTCTATCATCAAATCAAAAGGCAACCCTTACGCTCACGTGGTATTGCGCGGTGGTAATGGCAAACCAAACTATGATGAAACGGCGGTAGCACAAGCCGAAAACGCACTGGCCAAAGGCAAAACCAATGGCAAAATCATGATTGACTCAAGCCATGCCAACTCAGGTAAAGACCCATATCTACAACCAATGGTCATCACGAACGTCGCCGAACAAATCCAAAACGGCAACAAATCCATCATCGGTATGATGATCGAAAGTCACCTTAAGGGCGGCAATCAAAAGCTGACGGCTGACTTAAGCCAGCTTGAGTATGGCAAATCTATCACCGACGGCTGCTTGGATTGGGACAGTACGGTCACAGCTCTATACAAGCTGCGTGATATGGTCAAAGACGTCCTGCCAAATCGCTAACTCTCAATACAAAGAGCTATCGTCTAGCTAGCACGCCCAGCATTGATACTGTACTGTGATACGCTAAAAAAAGCCCGCCCGATACACATATCGGGCGGGCTTTTTATGGCTGTCTTTATTTAACTTTTTTTAATTTGATGACTTTTATTCAGCCATCCTATCCTACTCGCCTGTAGACCCAAGCACACTCTCTAAACTCTCAAGTACATGCTTAGACGATACCTGCTTTTGTAAATCAAGCAGCTGCTCATGCGCCATCTGACGGCGCGGCTCAGCCAAAGTGTTCCAGCGCGCCAGCACTTGTAGTAAGCGCGATGCCAATACTGGATTGGCAGTATCCAGTTTTTTGATGACACCAGTATAGATATCCAGTCCATCAGCTGTCCAGAGTACGGTAGGCTGCGAGGCAACGGCACCGACGACCGAGCGGACACGGTTGGGCGTATTCCAATCAAAGTCCTTATGGATAAGCAATGCAGTGATGTCGTCAGGGGTGACCGTATCGGCAGACGCCTGCACACTAAACCACAAGTCAATGACCAAATCATTGTCTTGGAAGCGCTCATAAAAATCTGCTAGATAGTCATCAGCTTTTGCCAGTTGATGATTGACCATGACCTTTAACGCGCCAAAACGCTCTGTCATACAGCTGGCATTATCATACTGCCGCTGTGCCCATTCAGCAGCCCCAGCAACGTTGGCGGTCACTGCCATATCGAGCACCACATTACGCAGCGCACGTCTGCCGCGAGCATCGGCACTGTCTTGATATGCCTGTATGGGTAGTTGCTTATAAAGCTCTGCCCACTCATCTTTTAATGCCAAAGCCAGCTGTTGATATAAACCTTCACGCTGCGCTTTGATCGCCTCTGGGTCATAGTCCTGCGGAATGGCAGATGCCAGCTCCTGCGCCGATGGAATATCCAGTAAGCGTGCCGCCAGCATCGCATCCTCGGCGGCAAGCGTTGGCAATGTCTGCGCCAGTGCATGCAGATAAATATCTGGGCTGCTTTTCTCGCCTTTGTTTTGTAGCAAGATACGATTGACCAGCATCTGCGTCACTTGCCAGCGGTTAAAACCATTGGTCTCGTGCTCAAGTAAAAACGCCAAGTCTTCATCTTGATAGTCATAATTGAGCTGCACAGGGGCACTAAAGTCACGTAATAGCGATACCACAGGCTCGCTGGTCACATTTTCAAAGACGAAGGCTTGTGTTTGTTGATCAAGCAGCAACATACGCTCGGCGACGATATTGCCAGTATTTCGCTCAAACAGTGCCGTCGCTACAGGTATCGGTAAGGGCTTTGGCGCATCAAAACCTGCGACATGACGGGTTTTTTGACTCAACGTAATGGTCAACGTCTGCGTATCGCTGTCATAGTCTTGATGACCTGTCACCACAGGCGTGCCAGGCTGACGATACCAGTCGATAAAGTCCTCAATCTTGCTATCGGTAATACTGAGCGCAGATAAAAAATCTTCCACCGTCACCGCTTGCCCATCATAACGGCGAAAATACTCATCTGTCCCTTTTCGGAAGTTGACTGGCCCTAGCGTATTGGCAATCATACGCACGATTTCCGCGCCTTTTTCATAGACAGTCGTCGTATAAAAATTATTAATCTCAACAAAGCTCTCAGGGCGCACAGGATGCGCAAGCGGCCCTGCATCCTCGGCAAACTGATGCGCGCGCAAGGTGGCCACATCATCGATACGCTGTACCGCGCTTGATTGCTGATCGGCAGAAAAAGACTGATCACGATACACTGTAAGTCCTTCTTTTAGACACAATTGAAACCAATCACGGCAGGTAATGCGGTTGCCCGTCCAGTTATGAAAATACTCGTGGGCGATGATAGATTTGACACTAAAGCTGCGCGCATCTGTGGTTGTCTCAGGACTAGATAGCACGCAAGCAGTATTAAAGATATTTAAACCTTTGTTTTCCATCGCGCCCATATTAAATTGACTGACAGCGACGATCATATAACGGTCTAAATCATAAGCGCGGCCATAGTTGACCTCGTCCCAGCTCATGGCGTCTTTTAGCGCCTGCATACCGACATCGCACTTATCGATATCGGCAGACTTGGCATAAAGCTCAAGCGTCACCTCGCGCCCTTCACTGGTGGTATATGAATCCGTCAAGACGTCCAAATCAGCGATGACGCAAGCAAACAAATAGCTTGGCTTGTTGGTCGGGTCATGCCAGATGGCATAATGGCGGTCTGCTGTACCACTGACGTCGCCTGCCTCTACCAAATTACCATTGGCCAGCAGCGTTGGATAACGCTTATCCGCCTCCAAGCGCGTGGTAAATACCGCCAGCACATCAGGGCGATCTGGATAAAAAGTGATCTTACGAAACCCCTCAGGCTCGCACTGAGTGACAAACATAGTATCGTCGCCACTGCCCGCCATATATAGCCCCTCAAGCGCTGTGTTGGTCTGCGGGCAGATACGCACCTGTATCTCTAAAGTAACGTCATCAGGGGCATCTGCTATCGTCAGCTTGCCTGCCCTATGTTGATAGCGCTCGGAGGACAATGACTCGCCGTTCATAGTGATCGCCAGTAGCGCCAAATCCTCACCAAATAGCACAAGATCCCCTGCACTTTGGCGCACCATCTGTAGCGTGCTAGCTACCTGCGCGTGGTCTTCATATAGCTTGATATCCAAATCGACCGTTTCGACAGCAAAACTTGGCTTTTGATAGTCTTTTAGATTGATTTTGCTGGGTGCTTGCGGTGGCACATCAGGCATTTCAGGATTGATAATTTGGGCGTCTGTTTCAGCAGTAGACATGGGGGTTCCTATTGTTATTTATAAAAAATACGTGTGATTAAAATTCCTAGCGCTTCCTAGGGCGTGTCTTTATTTCAAAAATGGTGATAAAAATGAGATAAATTGCAGTCAAACAAGGAAAATAGCGCCGTTAATATCGGGATATTGACCAGCTGTTTGACGATGTTTGGCAAAATTTGGCCATTTTTAGCCCATTTAGATAACTATCGAGTGAATTGAAGACACGCCCTAACCTTAACACCTAAAAGCCCTCTGTTAGATTTTAAGTTTTTTAGGTTTTTTACGTGGTTTAGCTGTTTATTTTTTAGCTACATTGGCCTAAATCACCAAATTTCAAGAGCAGCTCCCTAGATTTCAAGAGCAGATCCCTAGATTGTGGCGCTGATAATCCGCGGCTGATAGTCAAATTTAAATGAATCAGTCAGATAGCTGGCTTTGGTAAAAATAGTAAGCTTAGTCGTTCCAAGCCTCAATTTTTCATTGGATAATGCATACCAAAATGATTTAATAAAGGCACTGACGATTACCATTTGAGAAACGGCCTATCATATGACAAAGCAATCCACGCGTCGCGCAGAGGTGACGCTACCTTTATTAATAGCTTATATCGATGCGCTATTGCCCACTCTAGCACAGGAAACTGATGCGCAGACAAACACTCAATCAGACAGCAAAAGCACCAAACATAAAATTGACGATAAGCCCGAGCTACTGCCCGATCTACTGTGGGTAACCGAAGACAAAAACACGCTAGCGTTATTAAATACCGCGCTTACCAACCATGCTGCTTTTCAAGCCAGCGATACCACACAGCCCGCTGACAAACTTGCCTCATCAACCTTACTGGCGCTCAACCAACAGCCAGTATCTGAGCGGTATGAGCTGGTGTGTTTTTGGCTGCCGGCGCTATCAGCAGAGCAGCTACAGCAGTATATCCCATTACTCATGCGCTATCGCGACCTGTATGCCGCCCATCTGCTCATCGCCCTTGAGCACAATATCGACTTGCAGCCCTACGGGTTTACCCCGTTTGATATATTACAGACTTCTACTTTGACAGAAGATACCGACCTATCAGATGCCGATATGACCCAGATGCCTGCCGCCGCCCATGCTTTTGGATCAGCGACACTGTGGCAATTTAATCTGTATGACTACAAACAGCTGCCTAACTGGCTCAATGCCGACTACTGGGCAAACCCTGAAAACTGGGGCAAGCACCGCTGGTAGTTTGTCTTTCTGCCTCGATATCAGAGCATTTATCAAAACGGCTATATATATAACAAAACGAGCATATCTGATTGTAAATTCTCGAGTTATTTACAGTAATACTACTTACATAAAGTAACACTGAATATATGATAAATGGTAATTGCCTGAGTTTTATCGAAGCAGTTTACAACAACAACGTTAATTAAAAATTTTAGGAGCTCACCATGTCAATTCGTTTTTCTAAGCTTGCAGTTCTCGCTGTATTGTCAAGCGCTGTCGCAATCACTACAGGCTGTGCGACCAAACGCGCCACCTCTGAAGTTGTGGTTGCCCCGCTAGGAATCCCAGGCGGTCAGACGGGCTATAATGGTGCCGTCATCGTAGACAACGCTAGTACCGTCGTCACTGGCGCAGACAACCTACAAGCCGTCGTTTACTTTGCCTTCGATAGTAGCGAAATCACCGCACAAGCGGCCAATGTCCTCAATCAACACGCAAGCTTGCTACGCTCAAACCCAGCCGCTGGCGTAGTGATTGCTGGTCATACCGATGAGCGTGGTAGCCGCGAGTATAACATGGCGCTAGGCGAGCGCCGTGCCCAAGCAGCGCGTGACTATCTGGCCGCTCAAGGTGTCGCGGTCAACAATATCCGTATCATCAGCTACGGTGAAGAGCGCCCTGCCACCGCTGGCACCACCGAGGCCGCCTATGCGCAAAACCGCCGCGCGGAGCTGTCTTATTAAGACAAGCCCCATACGCTCGTATTACCAATCGTCAACGTAATACTAAAAAGGCCCAGCAATATCACGTTGCTGGGCTTTATACTTCCTACTCCTACATAAAACCTGCGGCTACACCTATGCCCTTATACTTGACACAAACTCATAATGTGAGGCTTGGGCCTACGACATGGTGTGCCACCGCGCATGTCCACGCCCTTGCCAATAAGCATATCAATAAACCGCCCTATCTAAGCCGATACGCCCTAAACCTCCCTATGGATGATACCCAGCAGTGGCAGTATTGCCGTGCGTCTGCAGACATATCAGAACCTGATCGGGCGCAGCAGCAGCGCCAACTACAACGGCAAGGCGTACGGCTGTTGTTACAACAGCTACTCACCAAGCTACAGATAGACGATACTTTAGATGAATCAGCCTTTCCTTATCAGCTTGCTCGTAGCAAATACTACGTATGCTTTAGCCATACAGGCGCAAAAAATACAGACGATACTGATAATAGCAGCACTCAGCCAACGAGCTGTCTAGACAATCAGGTGGCCGTCATTCTCAGCCAGCATCGTCCTGCTGGCATCGATATAGAAGCAAATGAGGTAGCTTGGCAGGTGGTTCGGCGTTTTTATGCTGATAAAGAAAAGGCGGTATTGCAACGACTGCCTGCATGGCAGCGTGATGCGATAGCAAAGCAGCTATGGCAAATAAAAGAAAGCTATATCAAGGTATATCAATACACCCTCGCGCAAGGGCTAGGTATCGACTACGCTTATCTGATTGAGGATTTGATAGACAGCGTGATAGACGGCCATCATCTGATGACTGTGATGGATAAAAAAACAGGGTACCGTATCGCCATCATTCCTAGGCAGCATATTGTACTGGTGTTTTGATGAGGATATCCAGCCAACATCTAAGGCGTGGCATGTCCTCTATCTAATCGCTAGTCATCTTACTACTGGTTACTACTTAACGCACAAAAAAACGACCCTAATAAATAGGATCGTTTTTTGTTTATTTAATAACAGCCAGTAGACTGTGATTAAATTAGAAGCGGTAAGTTGCACCAACTTTTACGATTGGCAACCACTCAAGATAGTTATCACTCTTTAACTCTCTTTGTGCTTCAGCTGCTACTTCAGCTGAAGTTTTGCCTGAACCAATGTTACTGCCTTTTACGCCTACGTTATTAGATGTACCGTTTGTACGAACAGTAGCGTCTGTCTTACCTAGATATGCTGCACCAAGCTCACCGAATAGACCAAAGTTTTCAGTAATATTTGGACGGAAACCAATAGTCGCATAAGGCGCTAGTTTGTTGCGGTGTTCGATAGTACCTTGTAAAGAACCTACGTCATTGGCGTCATATTCCACACCATCAATCTTATAGATACCGCCATTTTGTGGGTTAGCAGTTACATCGATATCGTTATCCGGTACGATGATACCCGCGCCCATAGTAAACCAATTGCCAGTAGGACGTAATTGTACGCCTAGGTATGGGTTACTAAAGTCAGAGTCTACATCATAGTTTACGTCGTCGATATCAATATCGCCGCCAAATAGCTCGGCAACATCACCACCTGCCCAACCGGCTTGTAGTTCAGTGTTTTCGTTCAAACCCCAAGCGATATTGGCACCATAACCTAGTGTACCAACTTCAGCACTGACAGCGGCTGGGTTGATAGCGGTTTGGAAGAAAGTCTTAGTACCACCAACGACGGCACCAGTGGTGTTACGTACCACACCAGCATCAGCATTGTATGCATAAGCAGGTTCTGCTTCATAAGCGACCGCAACTGGCTCTGCCTCATAAGCAACCGCAACTGGCTCTGCTTCATAAGCGACAGCTGTGTTGTCATCAACAACGACAACTGGCTCAGCTGCTAGTGCAGCAGTTGAAGCCAAAACGGCAGCAGAAATTGCTGTTAGTTTAATAAGTTTCATAAATACTCTCCTAAAGTGTGGAATAACTCGCCCAAAAAAATGACAATTTAGTTCTTTTTAAATCCATCATTTTGTTGAGCAGATTAAAACAATTTTGGCTCAAAAAGTCACCCCTACAGACGCGCTTTTTATTTGCCATTATGTAAAGATTGCATAGGTATTGTAATAATTGCTACATCAACCGGCAAAACTTCGACTTTCTGTTACACAACGCTCTCAAAGTGATCCAACAGCGTAGACATGATTTTTAAGTGACTTAATACTCATGTAAGGATATTACAAAATATGTCATTATCATCGCCTACTGACGTCTCAGCTTCAATAACAGTTATATAGCTTATTACTACAGATTGTTGTGTTTTGTGAGTTGACGTATCTAAGGGTGTTTTTGGACAAAAAAATCAGTTAGGAAAATAAACGACATAAATGTCTTGATATACCGCGACTAACGTTTGTCTAAACGTTATATTGTGCTAAATTAGAGACAGTAATAATCCAGTTACAAAGCCTCAGGTTTATGATTTTTTGTTATAATTATTAACGCGTTGCAAGCGACTGCGCTTTCTCCTTTTTTATTATTATCGAGCCATTTATATGCCTAAAGTATCGTCGATTACCCGTGTGTTAGAGATTATAGAAGCGGTGTCTTATGCTTCTAAGCCGCTCTCTCCACTTGAGCTATCGCAAGAGCTGGACATTCCAAAACCGACCATCCATCGTTTGATTCAAAATCTGGTGGATGAGGGGTTTGTCACCGTTGATATCGGCGGCGGCATCATACCTGGCAAGCGAGTACGCAATTTGAGCGTTGAGCTGTGGCAGCAGCGCCAGTTTTTTAATGAGCGGCAGATGGTTTTGCATAAGCTGGTCGAGGAGATCGAAGAGACTTGCGGGATTGCGATTCCTTATCATATGAATATGCTCTATACCAACCGCGCACAGACCTCACTACCCTTGCAGATTTATCTGCCTGTGGGCGTCAAGTCTCCGATGTGGTGTACGGCAACGGGTAAGCTGTATCTGAGCCAGCTCTCCACCACCAGCCGTAACAAGATATTGAAAGGCTTGCCTTTGGATAAGTTTACCAAAAACACCATCACAGATATCGATGCGCTCAATCAAGAGCTGGATAAAATCGCTGAGACAGGGGTCGGTATCGACAACGAAGAGTTTATCTCGGAGATGGTGGCGGTGTCTGTGCCTGTATTAGATAAGAAGTCACGTTATCTGGCCTCTTTGTACCTGCATGCGCCGACCATACGCGTGTCATTAGACGAGCTGATGACGCATGTGCCGCGCCTGCAGACAGCCGCTCAGGATATTCAGGCTTTGGTCTATGAGCTACAAAACTAAGTAGGATTTTATAACCAAAAGGTCTGCGCTATCACAGATAGCGCAGACCTTTTTTGCTTTGGGGCGAGTGTCTTTAGTAGCTTTGTGCGTTCGAGACAGATATTTCAAAGACTAGATATTTCAAAGGCTAAGCAATTCAAAAACTAAGCAATTCAAGAATTAGGCACTTTAAGACAACACCGAATGGTCATGACGCCCCATGATACTAGAAAAATCTTTGTCGCCATTTTCGCGCGCGTGATCGTCATAGAGCTCTGTCGCCTTGGCACCCATCGGTGTCTCGACCGCGGTATCTTTGGCCGTTTGCATGGCAAGGTTGAGGTCTTTTTGCATCAGCTTACTCATAAAGCCGCCTTTGTAGCCCTTACTCGATGGCACGTTTTCTAACACCTGAGGATAAGGGTTATAAACCTCCAGCGTCCAGTTGCGCCCAGAGCTTTGTAGCATGATGTCAGACAATACTTTGGCATCGAGGCCGTTTTTTACGCCTAGATTGATGGCCTCTGCCGTCCCTGCCATCAAGATACCTAAGAGCATATTGTTACAAATTTTGGCGACTTGTCCTGCTCCATGCTCGCCTGCATGAAAGATGTTTTTGCCCATCACCGCCAGTATCGGCTCTGCTTTGGCAAATGCGTCGGCACTACCGCCAACGATGAAGGTCAAACTACCAGCGATGGCACCGCCTGTACCGCCAGAGACGGGCGCATCTAAAAAGTCTATACCAAGACCAGTTGCGGCGTCTGCTACCAATCTGGCGTCAGCGGCAGCGATGGTACTACTATCGATGACCAGTGTGCCCTTGGGCAGCTCTGCTAGCAAGCCATCAGATCCATTCTCACCTAGATAGACAGAATGGACGTGCTTGCCCGCTGGCAACATACTAATCACAACATTCGCATTGCTCGCCGCCTCTTTTGGGCTGGTAGCGACGCTGGCACCTGCTTGCTGCAAGCGCGCGGTTGCCTCTGCAGACAAATCATAAACCGATAGCGGATAGCCTGCCTTTAATAGGTTTTCTGCCATCGGTGCGCCCATATTACCAAGACCGATAAAGGCAATCGTTGGTTTTGCCGCGGCACTCTTTGTCGTATTTTTGCTATCTGTGTCCTTTATACCCATCTCATCGCTCCTTGATGATTGATTTTTTATGTTATTGCCAGTAGCACCTGCTCGGCTGCCTAGGCAGATCTGCTCTTATTTTTAGTAGGTTGTTAGTGATTGATAATCTGACTCCCCAAAGCCTCACTGCCCAGCCAGCCTTCCAATGGATGCTCGCCTGCCGCATAGGGATTGGTGAAATGCTGATAAATGTATGCCTGTCCATCGGCACTGAGACAGTCTGCCAATGAACGCGACCAATTGGGCTTGCGGTCTTTGTCAATCAGCAGTGCCCGTACGCCTTCTTTGAAGTCAGGATTGGCAGCGCAGTGTACAGCGACATTGGCTTCTAGGTACAAGACCTGCTCAAGCGATAGGTCTGCAACTTGATGATACAGTGCATAAGTCAACGCCACTGTCACAGGGCAGCCTGCTCGATAAGTGGCAACAGCGCGCTGCGTCCAGCTGTCTTGCGCAAAGTCGGCATCTAACTTCTCCAACGCCGCGTCGCTTTGCAAGATGGCATCAATATCACCCAATCCGCCGCTATTCATTAACTGTCCAATGGCATGCCAATAGGTGGCCAATTTACTAGCGGGCAATTCGGTGACAGGCTGCGCCGCCAGTGCACGGCTAACAATATCGTGATCGTGCGCGCTGTTATGCTGGCGCTGATGACTTATGTCTGTACGGTGAGCGGCATGCTGCCAATCGCTTTGTTTGAGACGTTGTAAGATGGCATCATAATCGCTGCTGCTCACGGCATACTCAGCTAGATTGGACAAGATGGCATCGTTGCCATTACACATCGCCCCAGTCAGGCCTAAAAACAATCCCATCTTGGCGGGTATACGCTGCAAAAACCAACTACCAGAGGCATCAGGGAACAGCCCAATGGTCACCTCAGGCATGGCAAAGCGCGTACGCTCAGTGACCACACGGTGGCTACACCCTGCCATCAGCCCCATACCGCCGCCCATAATGATGCCATCGCCCCAGAGTATCAGCGGCTTGGAATAAAAATGCATCTGCCGATAGAGACGGTACTCATGACCAAAAAACTCTGTCGCATAAGGGTTAGGTAGTGGCGCAGACTCTGACATGCTGTCATATAGCTTGCGAATATCACCACCTGCACAAAACGCCTTGTCGCCTGCGCCCTTGAGCACCAACGCCACTACCTGCTCGTCACGCTCCCACTGCTCTAATTGCGCAGCCAACAATTGACACATCTCGACACTTAGGGCGTTGAGAGATTTTGGTGTGTTAAGCGTCATAATACCAATGAGATGACCACAGTCTGTCTGTTCAGTATCAAACAATACTGGCGCGGCGGGCGTAGCAGCGTTTTGATTGTTGTTATCTGTTGAGGTTGTCATAAAAAGACCTACAAAAAGTAAAATGAATATTAGGGCGTTTTATCAATACGGTCTTGGGCGTTTATTTATTTTGCCAAGTTGGCTGACGTTTTTCTAAAAACGCTTGCACGCCTTCGCGCTGATCGTTGGTATCAAACAGCTTTACAAATGCTTCGCGCTCATGGATGAGGTTTTGCGCAGGCGGGTTATGTCTAGCTGCTTGGATAAGGGCTTTAGAATAACTGACGGCAACAGGAGACTGTTTGGCAGCTTTTTTTGCCAACGCTTGTGCTGCTTGTAGTCCTGCGCCTTTGTCCACGACCTCCTCAACCAAACCGATACGTAAGGCCGTCTCGGCATCGACGTGTTCGCCGCACAATATCATACGCTTGGCCCAGCCTTCACCCACCAACATCGGCAGATTTTGTGTACCACCAGCACAAGGCAATAACCCCACACCCGTCTCTGGTAGTGCCATCTGGGCGTGTGCTTCTGCGATACGGATATCACAGGCCAGCGCGCACTCAAGCCCGCCGCCCATCGCGTAGCCGTTGATGACTGCAATACTCACGCCGCGATAAGCTGACAGGGCTTCAAACGCTTCGCCAAAAGCAATGGCCATGCTGATGGCTCGGCCTTTGTCACCGTCTGAGAAATTATTTAGGTCCGCCCCTGCTGAAAAGAATTTTTCACCATCGCCATGAATGATTAGGGCATATACCTCATCATTGGCATTGAGATCGGTCACCAACTGCTTGAGCGCGGGCAGACTATCCATCGTCCACGTATGAGCAGGTGGATTATTTAGTGTCACGGTGGCGATGTGACCATCAATAGCTAGGTTGAGATTAATGTAATCCGTCATAAGTAATCCTTTATTTTTATCACCATTTTTGAAATGAAGACACGTCCTAAAAACCCAATACCAAGATTAGCGTAGCTGGCTCAGCACATCATCTTGCATCAGCTGACGCGAGACGATCACGCGCATGATCTCATTGGTGCCTTCTAGTATCTGATGGACGCGCAAGTCTCGCACGTGACGCTCAAGTGGATACTCATTGAGATAGCCATAGCCACCATGCAGTTGTAGTGCTTGGTTGGCCACATCAAAACAAAGATCGGTAGACAGACGCTTTGCCATCGCACAATAGGTCGATGCTTGGCTGTCTTGATTGTCGACTTTGTTGGCCGCCAGATACAGCATTTGCCGTGCGGTAATGGTCTGGGTCAACATATCAGCAAGCTTGAATTGCACCGACTGCAGACTGGCAATCGGGCTACCAAATTGACTGCGCTCTTGCACATAATTGGTCGCGGTCTCAAGCGCCGACTGCGCTGTACCGACCGCACAGATACCGATATTGATACGTCCACCGTCCAAGCCTTTCATCGCAATACGAAAACCTTGACCTTCCTCGCCGATTAGATTTTCGGCTGGGACTTTGACATCTTTAAAACTGATGGTGCGTGTGGGCTGTGCTTTCCAGCCCATTTTGTGCTCATTTTTGCCGTACTCAATGCCATCGCTATGGGCATCGACGACAAACGCCGATATGCCTTTTGGACCGGCACCCCCTGTTCGTGCCATGACGACCAGTACATCGGTCGCGCCTGCGCCCGAGATAAAGGTCTTTTCGCCATTTAACACATAATAGTCGCCCTGCTTGTCGGCTTTACTGCGTAGTGAGGCCGCATCCGAGCCGGCATTGGGCTCGGTCAAGCAATAACTGCCAAGCCACTCACCACTGACCATCTTTGGTAGATATTTTTTACACAGAGTATCGCTGCCATACTCACCGATCATCCAGCCTGCCATATTATGAATACTCATATAAGCGGCGACCGCGGTATCGCCCCATGCCAGCTCTTCAAACACCATGGCGGAGTCTAAGCGCGGTAGCCCAAGGCCGTCATACTCCGGATTGGTATACAGCCCCAAAAAACCAAGCTCGCCGGTTTTTTTGATGACATCGATTGGGAAATGTGAGGTGCGGTCCCACTCAGCGGCGTTTGGTTTGAGCTCTTTTTGAGCAAACTGTTTGGCGGTTTGGCGAAAGGCGATCTGGTCGTCGGTCAATGAAAAATCCATGGGGTCATCCTTGTGCATGCATTACAAATAGAGTAAAAATGGGTCAGCCGTGCCCGTTTTAACGTCGGTTAACGGTATGATTGATACCGTATCGGTCATGATACAGTATCGGTCATAAAATGTCGGGTTATACAGTATAACAGCGGTATAACGTCATCGACACATGCTTGCATGGCAAAAATACACATGGCGACAATCAGCAAGATAGACACTATACCGCAATGACACAGACTAAGGCCTTATATCGAAATAGTGGTATTGACCCCGCGGCTGGCCTCGTCATCAAACCAGCGCGCTGTGACCGTCTTGGTTTGGGTATAAAACTGCACCGCTTGTTTGCCATAAGGACCCAAATCACCGAGTTTACTGGCGCGTGAGCCTGAGAATGAGAACATCGGTAGTGGCACAGGAATTGGCAAGTTAATGCCGATCTGCCCGACCTGCACGTCTTGCTGGAACTTATGTGCTGCGGCCCCTGATTGGGTAAAGATAGCAGTGCCGTTGCCATGCGGGTTGGCATTGAGTAGCTCAATCGCCTCATCTAAACTATCGGCGCGCATGATACACAGCACAGGGCCAAATATCTCTTCTTTGTAGATTTGCATGTCGCTTGTGACATTATCAAAGATAGTCGGCCCTACAAAGTTGCCTTTTTCAAACCCTTCAACCGTGATACCACGACCATCAAGCAGCAAGCTCGCCCCTTCTTCTACCCCTGTACCGATTAGATGCTCAACGCGTGCTTTTGCTGCAGGAGAAATCAGAGGCCCCAAATCCTTATCGTTTTTACCAGCAGATACCACTAGGCTCTCGGCTTTGGCCTTTATGTCATCGATCCACTTGCCTGCCGCACCGACCAGCACCACGACAGATAGCGCCATACAGCGTTGACCTGCTGCCCCAAAGGCTGCGCCCGCTAGCTGATTGAGCGTTTGCTCTTTATTGGCATCTGGCAAGATAACGCCGTGGTTTTTTGCGCCCATCATACACTGAGCACGTTTGCCTGATTGGCTAGCACGCTCATAGACATGCTTACCCACAGCGCTAGAGCCGACAAACGACACCGCTTTGATATCTGGATGATCACAGATGGCATCAACTGTGGCCTTACCACCATGTACGACGTTTAGCACGCCTTCAGGGACACCCGCTTCGACGGCCAGCTCAACCAAACGCATGGTCACCATCGGGTCTTGCTCAGATGGCTTTAGGATAAAAGTATTGCCCGTGGCAATCGCCATCGGAAACATCCATAACGGAATCATCGCTGGGAAGTTAAACGGTGTGATACCCGCACAAACCCCAAGCGGCTGCCAGATACTATAAGTGTCAACACCTGAAGCGACATTTTCGACAAAATCACCAATTTGTAGGTTGGCAATACCTGCAGCATGCTCGACCACTTCTAAACCGCGGAACACATCCCCGCGCGCATCAGCGATGGTTTTGCCCTGCTCTGCTGTCAAAGTCTCTGCCAGCTCATCCATATGCTCGCGAATCAATTGCTGGTATTTTAAAAAGATACGTGCGCGCGTGGTGATGGGTGTTTTGCGCCATGTTTGAAAGGCTGTTTGAGCCGCGGCGACGGCTTGATTGATTTCATCATCTGTGGTCTGCGGCACTTTGGCGATGACCTCTTGGGTAGCAGGATCGGTGATATCGATCCACTCGTTGGTAGTAGAGTCTACAAACTGACCATTGATGAGCTGCTGAACGTGGTGCATAAGATATCCTTATCTTGTCTGCGAGACGACCATGTCGAGGTGTCTAGTTATACTTAAAAGGGATAAAAAACCAGAAGTTTTTATGGACTAATAAATAATTTAAAATGATTTATTTCGTATCGTTATTGACTATAGCAATAAAACAATTTTAGGGTCAAGGGCTTTATCAAACTTTTATCTAAGATTTTTGGTTATCTGCATTTTCTTATCATCAAAAACCAAAAAGCCCATGAGCGTGCATGAGCTTTTTGGTTTTTAGATTGTATTTTGACTTATTGATCAAGCCACCATAAGACAAGATTCGGGCGTGTCCTAATAATCCTGCATAGATTGTTTGACTGCATCGATTGCAGCTGGATTATCGAGTGTCGACATATCGCCGGTGGGCTTGTTTTCTGCTAAGGCGCGAATAGCGCGGCGCAAGATTTTGCCAGAGCGGGTCTTTGGCAGTGCTTGCGGGAAATAAATAGCTGCCGGTCTTGCGATACCGCCAAGCGATTTTACCACCGCGCCGATGACCTGCTGCTCAATGCGAAAGCGGTTTTCGGTCGTTTTCACTTGTTCATGATCTTTTAACACACAAAAAGCGATCGGCAGCTCGCCTTTTAACTCATCTGCAATACCGACGACCGCGCACTCCGCCATCTCAGGATGGGTGCTGATGGCCTCTTCCAGCTCTTGGGTACCGATACGATGACCGGCGACATTGATCACATCATCGGTGCGCCCTAAGATATAAAAATAGCCGTCTTCATCAGTGACTGCATAGTCTGAGGTTGAGTACTGCTGACCATCAAATAAGCCAAAATAGCTACTCATAAAGCGCTCATCGTTGCGCCATACGGTGGTGAGACAGCCAGGCGGTAGTGGTGCACTGATCGCCAGCAAGCCTTTTTCGCCTGCCGCGCATGGCTCGCCCGTCTCTTCGTTGAGAACCCGAGCATCATAGCCATACATGGGATAACCAGGTGAGCCTTGCTTGTGCGGTTTGTGATTGAACTTGGGCGTGTTACTCAAAATCGGCCAGCCGGACTCTGTTTGCCAATAGTGGTCTAAGATCGGAACGCCTAAATGCTTGGTCAGCCAATTGGCTGTTGACTCATCAAGTGGCTCGCCTGCTAAGAAAAACGACTTGACGCTTGAGACATCATAGCGCGTCATCCATGTCTCATCTTGCTTTTTGAGCATACGCACACCCGTCGGTGCGGTAAATAAGATATTGACTTTATTGGCCTCGACGATTCGCCACCAGATACCTGGGTTTGGGCGATGCGGCAGACCCTCATACATCACACTGGTCATTCCAGCGAGCAATGGTGCATAGATGGTATAAGAATGCCCGACCGCCCAGCCGATATCTGATATCGCCCAAAAGGTCTCGCCTGCCTTGCCATCATAGATATAATCCATCGAAGTGGTCAGGGCGACTGCATGACCGCCGGTATCGCGCTGCACACCCTTGGGTGTACCTGTGGTACCAGAGGTATAAAGCAAATAAGATGGCGTGTTGGACTCTAGCCACACAGGCTCAACAATGGCATTGGCTTCGCAGCTAATGCGGCGCTGCTCAGCATAGTCGACATCGACGGCTTGCGGCTCAAATGGTAGCACCCCGCGATTGACCACCAATACATGCTCGGGCTTGACCGTGGCTTGCGCCACACCTTGATTGACCAAACTCTTATAATTAACCACTTTACCGCCGCGTAGACCTGCA
This sequence comes from Psychrobacter halodurans, assembly GCF_017498075.1. NCBI lineage: Bacteria > Pseudomonadati > Pseudomonadota > Gammaproteobacteria > Moraxellales > Moraxellaceae > Psychrobacter > Psychrobacter halodurans. Next base: position 38,287 of record NZ_JAGBKN010000005.1, on the reverse strand, counting down.
TCGACAGTGATGACCATTTTTGCCTCAGCATCATCCATACGAATGGCGAGGTTATGCGCGGCGAAGCCACCAAATACCACCGAATGCACCGCACCGATACGGGCGCAGGCTAGCATGGCATAAGCGGCTTCTAAAATCATCGGCATATAGATGATGACACGGTCGCCCTTGCCGATACCATGACGCTGTAGCACATCAGCAAAATAGTTGACTTCTTTATAAAGGTCATTGTAGGTCAGGCGGCGCTTGGCATAATCGGTATATAGCTCGACATGGTTACCCAAGTCCTTGAACGCATCAACAATGGCAGGAAAAGTTTCTATCAGCTCTTGGTTAATCTCAGAAGACAGCCAAATAAAAGCATCTTGCTCGGCGCGCTCTGCTAGATGACGATCGACACAGTTATAGCATAGGTTGGTTTCGCCGCCGACATACCATTTGGCAAAGGGCAGATTGCTGTCATCGAGGATTTGCTCAGGCTCTTTGTGCCAATAGATACGCTTTGCTTGCTCCGCCCAAAACTGCTCTCGATCATGAATTGAGGCGTGGTAGATATCTGCAAATTGAGAGGCGCTGTCGGCCATATTGGTGGCTGACTCTTGAGTGGCAATAGGAGTTTGAATGGTGTCGCTCATAATAGCTGTCCTTAGCGTGACGATAGGTGGGGCAATAGGGCCTTATCAGACATTATCATAACAACATGTCTAAATGAGGTACTGGTCATCCTTACCAGAACTAAAAAAACCGATACGTTATGTATCGGTTTAAAATGTAGCAGAGCAATCGATAAAGGTCAACTATTATGCCTATATTCTCATCGATATTTTAGCATAGGCAGGGGCATTATGTGTGCCCATTTTTGTCTATCAAACCTCTGTTTGATCGGCGTACATCTCTCGCATGACTTTTTTATCGTGTTTTCCGACTGAGGTCTTTGGCAAATCATCGACAAACTTAAACTGACTTGGGACGCCATATTTGGGGATGATACCACGCTCGACTGCTTTTTCTGCGATGGCTTTGATATCTTCGACTTTAGTATCTTGGCAGGCAGGTTTTAGGACAACCAACGCCAGCGGACGCTCGCCCCACTGCTTATCACGCACCCCAATTACCGAGACGTCAGCTACCGCTGGATGCAGCGACAAAATCGTCTCAATCTCTAATGATGATATCCACTCACCGCCTGATTTGATCACATCTTTTAGACGATCAGTGATACGGATATAGCCATCAGAGCGTATGTATGCGATATCTTGAGTGTGCATATAGCCGTTTTCCCACAGCTCTTTGCCAGCATCGTCATTTTTTAGATAGCTTTGGGTTAGCCACGGCGCTCGTAGTACCAGCTCGCCTGTCTTATCTTTGCCTGTGCCTACTGGCTGGTTGTTTTCGCCCCATATCTGCGCATCGACCATCAGTACTGGTTTACCCGTCATACAGCGGCGAGCAACATCCTCTTCTTCGCTCATTTCAGGCTCATCAAGACTAAACGCCGTCAGGCTAATCAAAGGCGCTGTCTCTGACATACCGTAGCCAGTATAGACCTCAATGCCTTGTGCTAACGCAGCCTTTGCCAGACCCTCTGTCAGTCTTGAGCCGCCGATGATCATTTTTAGACCATTGAAGCTGGCCTCGCGTTCTTGTGCTTCTTTTAGCACCATTTGCAAAATCGTCGGCACACAATGGGTGACACTGACTTTTTCGTTGATTATCAAATCCAGCAGACTGTCGGGGGCATAGCGACCTGGATAGACTTGCTTTAGGCCGACCATGGTGGCGGTAAACGGAAAACCCCACGCATGTACATGAAACATCGGCGTCATGGGCATATAGACGTCGCCGTAGCTGACGCCTTGCTTGTTGGGCAACATACCTAAGGTTGCTGCTTCTGTGAGCGTATGCAACACCAGTTGACGATGGCTAAAAAACACGCCTTTTGGATCGCCTGTCGTACCTGAGGTATAAAAAGTCGTGGCGATGGTGTCTTCATCAAAATCTGGAAAATCAAACTCACTATCAGCCGCTGCCAGCAGTGCCTCATACTCTCCTGTGACGCGGTTTTGATTGCCGCCAAACACGCCCTCGTACGACACTCCATTGTCATCTAGCCAAATAATATGCTCGATACTGGAGTTTTCAAACTGATAGTCTTTGACCAACGGCGCAAACTCAGAGTTGAGCAACAGCACTTTGGGCTTGGCGTGGTTGATGGTATAGAGGATTTTTTCTGGTGATAGGCGAATATTGACCGTTTGTAAGATATACTCTGACATCGGAATCGCAAAATAAGACTCAAGATAGCGGTGGCTGTCCCAGTCCATGACCGCAATCACGTCGCCGGCATCTAAGTGGAGGTCTGCCAGCACATTGGCTAAACGATTGATACGCGTAAACAACTCTTGATAAGTAAATCGCTGTTTATCTGCGTACACGATTTCTTGCTCGAGCGAGACCGTCTTAGCACGATTAAGAAGCTGTTTGACAAGCAATGGATAGTCATAAGCAGCAGGTGCACTGTGATAGATATTTGACATAAATGTAACGTCCTTGTCTTTCGTTTTTGTGGATAACAGATGCTTATAAGTAAAGCATGAAACATCCAGATTGTTATTATTTTTTCTTACTGAAAAGTCAATGCCAAACCTTTGTCAGCCAAGTACCTGTTCTAAATAAGTACCTATTTTAAAATAGGTTAACTATATGAAGTATGAAGACTGTTGATTGATAGTAAGAAAAAAGCCATGCCATGTAAAGCGGTCTCATGTAAAGAGCGCTAACCGTAGGGCTGCGTACCTCGCCTATCTGCTTTGCCGATATTCTACTTTGCCGCTATTCGACAAGAGATTTACGCGGCGTGCGGCTTGGTCTTAATCATCCCCATACTGGCGACCAATAACGCCAAAACCTGTACAAACAATAATAGCCACACCGTCAGCGACCACTGCCCGCGCGCATAGGCGATGCCGCCCAGCCATGCACCCAGCGTGCCACCTGCATAGTAACCCATATAATATAGACCCGACGCCAAAGAGCGGCCTTTTTTGACATTGACCGCGATATAACTGATGGTCGCCGACTGGGTAATAAACACTCCAGACGACATCACCGCCAGCCCAATCACCACGCCCCAAAGCGGCGCGACCAATGTCAGCAGTACGCCAAGCATAGAGACCACCACAGCCACGCGTACCGTACGCGCTGAGCCAAAGCGGCGCAGCAATGTGGTAGAAAGCGGCGTGATGATCACCCCCAGTAAATACACGGCAAAAATATTGGCAAGCGCCCCAGTGCTCAGCTCATAAGGAGTATCTGCAAGGTGCAAATTGATAAAGGTAAAACAGCCAACCAACGAAAACAGCACGCAAGCGCCCAATAAGCAAGAAGTCACCACGTAGCGATTGACTAAGTGCTCGCCGAGCGTCTGTATCGCCGAGCGAAAGTTTGGATTGGCCACAAACTGCCGCGACGCAGGCAGCATCTTCGTAACCCATAAAGCGCCAAGTAGCGTCATCGCCGCCATCACATAATAGCCTGCACGCCAGCCGATCAGCTCATGCAAATGCCCCAGCAAAAACCGGCCCATAAAGCCGCCGAGTACAGAGCCTGATACATAAAACGACATCAGCTCTGTGACCGCACGCCCCTCAAACTCCTCGCCGATATAAGCAATCGTCACCACCGTGATACCGGGTACAGACAACCCCTGCAAAAACCGCCAAACCCCCATCCAGCCGATGCTCGGGCTTTGGGCGATAAGCGCCGTTGGTATCGCCAAAAACAATAAAGCACCAACAATAAACACCTTGCGGCCGACAGCATCAGACAGCATACCCAAAAAGGGCGACATAATCGCAATCGCCAGTACCGTCGCGCCAACCACCATACCCGCCTGCACTTCCGTGGCAGCAAAGTCTGTGATAAGCACTGGCAAGATAGCCTGCACAGAATAGACCTGCAAAAAAGCAAACATGCCGATAAGCCCCATGGTCAGCTTTAATACCCACGAAGGCGAATAGTGTGGCATGTTTGCGTGATATGCTCTCTCGCCATTTGAGTGGTGAGCGTCGGCGACGTTGCGACTTGTTGTATGATGTATTGGTTTCAAAATAGTGCTAACTGTATTGGACGCCGCTGAGACAAGCCAGACGTCGGTGATAGATAAGAGAGGTGATTTACTTGACAACTTGCAGTATAGACGACGTACGTAGTAAGCTTTGAGCAATTTTAAACAATGAAGTATTTATACGATCACTCCTACAAGACAACATTTAAAAACAATGTTTATGAAGCAATGCTTAGAAACTTGTCAGTTGAAGGATTTTAGCACAGCGGCGCGCCACTTCATGATAAAAAGAGTTTAATCACAAAATCTAGAGCGTGTCCTTATTTTTACATATCTACATTGCTGCTATCTTTTTTATAACAGACTTTGGGCGGCAAAGACCTAATACTTGTTAAGTCGCGTTGAGCACTCTTGTAGACCTTGATGCTTTTTTTACCGCTGGTTTTGATGTTTTTATTAGAGGCGACATTTTAGCTATTTTTTACGTTTATCGTTTTTTTACATCATTTTCATTATAAGGAAGACCATATGTCAGATAAAATTCATGATTTGGGTGCAGGGTTTTGGAACATACGCGGCACCTTTCGTTTGGGCGGCGTGCTGAATATCGGTACGCAGTGCTCACTGGTGCAATTAGACTCAGGCAAATTTATTTTTTTAGACAGCTATGGGCTGACAGGCGACGTGCGCGATGAAGTGATGGCCTTGACCAATCAGGGGCAAGATGTCGAAGCCGTCCTAAACGTCCATCCGTTTCATACCGTCAGCTGCGCGCAAATGGCCAAAGACTTTCCGCAGGCGACTTTTTATGGCAGTCGCCGCCATCACAAACAAGTCCCCGACGTACAGTGGGCTGATGATTTGGTCGAAAGCGAGGCAGTCGCCAAGCGCTATCCTGAGTTACAGTTTTCTCTCTCACAAGGCATCCATTACATCTCACCTAATGAGATGATACATGCAGGCTCACTGCTCGCCTATCATCCGGCCAGTAAAAGCTTGCACGTCGATGATACTTTTATGAGCCCTCCCGTCAAGTTGTTAGAAAAAGTGCTTCCTGAGTTACTGCTGCACCCAACCACCAAAAAAGCGCTCAAAAATGAGACGAACGCTGGCAAAACATACTGCGACTGGGCGACCAATCTGGCTCACGAATGGCGCGATGTACGCAACTTTTGTGCCGCGCACTCTTATTTGGTGAGGTTTAATGAGGGCGAGTTTGAAAAGGCACTACTAACAGCCATCGATAAAGCACGACCAAAGCTAGAACAGGCTTAGTTTGAAATTAGGCTCAGTTTGAAATATAAGTAGGATATAGTCAGTTGCACACAAAACTGTCATAAGTTCCAAAGCGCTACTGGGATGAATTTTGCGCAGCCTCTGTGTATACAGCACGCAAGAAAAATTTATACCAGTAGCGCTATAACATTTTTAAATTAAATCTACTATACAACAAAAGGGAGCCGCATTAAGCGCGCTCCCTTTTTGGTGCACTCTTTTCGAATAAAACAGTGATTCATAGAAGATAAAATCAACAAAACTGCTTTTCATAAAAACGCGTTTAATGAAACAAAGCAGTCGCCAGCTCGTCTTTATTATCGATAATGTCAGCCAGTGTATATCTCTCCAACACACTGACAAACGCCGTCAACGCCTCAAAAAACACGCTTTTAAGCTGGCATACAGGCGTAATCACACAGCCTACCGGTTTAGAGCTGTCCGCGCCTTCTGCATCGATAAGGGTAATCGGCAATCCTGCTGAGCGCGGCTGGCGCGCTTCACCAGCTACTGGTGTGGCAAAACACTCAACCAAATCAAAATCAGGCTCTATCTGTTTGATCAGTACACCCAAATTAATGTCCTTTGGCGTGACAGCCAGTCGAATGCCGCCGCCCTTACCGCGCACACTCTCTATATAACCAAGCTGACCCAATTGATGAATAATCTTGGTCAAGTGACTCTTTGAAATATGATAGCTACTGGCAATATCGCTGATGTTTGCCAATGTCTCAGGCGTGGGTCTCACCGCCAGATAAATCAACGAGCGCAGCGCATAATCACTATAATTGGTCAATCGCATCTTATCGTTCACTTATTCTCATAAAGTTGTTAGCCCGTTGGCATTATTCTAATGTCAGTAGCTAAGCAGCATCATCCAAACAGGCCATCGGGTCTTGGGCGTGCCAGCATCGGCAGATAACTCAGGCAAAATAATACAAAGCAAGCTATCCACGCCCCTTGAGCAACCATAATCCATAGCAGATAATGACTCATATCAACCAGCGGTAACAACACACGGCTAATAAACACCAGCACCATCAGCACATACATGACAGTGACAGACCTCGGCGGCTGATGGATATTGCGTCCTGTATGTCCAAGTGATACCCGCGTCATCATCGCTACTGTCATCATACCGATACCTGCAATCGCCAATCCATGCATGGCAATACTATGAGTATAACCGAGCCATGGCTGCAGTGCATACAGTAAAAAACTCAGACACATACCCAAAAACGCAATATACAACGACCATAATAACGGCTTTTGCCAGATGCCGCGATGATACCAGCCCACTAGACGTATGATATTGACCACTGCCACTCCAAGCGCCGTCACAGTCAGCAAATACTTATTGGGATAAAACAAATCCACGATAAAAAATGCCAAAAAGAACAAAAGGCTTGCGATATCTTGGCTTTTACTATTGCGCAAGGTCACAGTTTGTTTGACGCCATCGGCATCCGCCACGCTCAAACCGCGCTCGATAAAGAATGGTACCACGCGCCGACCAATGGTCAACACCAAGCCGATAATTAAGTAAAATCCCAGATAGATACCGAGTTTTGTCATACTCATATCGGCACTGATAATGCCCCAATAGCACAGCCCATTACCCAACGTTAGCAATGCCAGTTTGGCTAAGATACCCATCTGCTTGTACTGCTTGACCTGTAATACCGCGCGAAAGACCGCCAAGGCCATCAGCCCCACAAACAATAGATCAAACGCGGCCGCCGCGTACAACCACACGACACTACTGCCAGTCACCGTCACACCCAGTCCAAACGCCAGCCAGCTTAAACGCGCCAGCAGCCAACACATAAAGATACCCAGCAGCCGATAACCATAAGGCATCATCACCCCAGTCCACGCCTTCACCGCTGTCAACAAAAACCCTGCCACCACTGCCAGCGCATACCCATAGACCATCTCATGACCATGCCAGTACAGCGGGTTTAATACCTGCGCATCAATATCGGTATGGCCTGTAAACACCAACGCCCACAACGCCATTATGATGACAGCAAACAATGCCGCCCCACTAAAGAAGATGCGAAAGCTCAAATTGAGTATGGGGTGCGGCGAGCTTGGCGGCTTGCTGGGTAGATTGATAGTGTGCATAACTGTCTTATTAATATAAAGTTAAAAGATAGCGCTATAACATTCATATTAAATGAATGTTATAGCTTATACAATACCATTGTTAAAAAGTCATTTATCCATTGTCATAACAGAGGTTATAACAGATATAGAGGTTGTGATAGATATAGTGACAGCGACTATTACACTCCTGTTATTGACTCTCATATCCTCGACTGCTTAAATGGTTTACTTCTAGGAGACTATTATGACTGAAGAACATGCAGCGGACGAAAAACGCAAAATCATCAACAGATTTTTGACCACCCTTACCAAAGAACAACCTCAAATGTACTATGCGACGACCTCTGAGATTTCGCGTAGCATTTATACAATGATCAAAGAGCATACCAACCGTCTATCGGTAGAAGAGCAGGCACTTGTCAGACAAATGACGGTCGAAGAGATTGAAGCGTTACTTGGCTTTCACTCTCGCTAATCTCAGCTATCATACCTCTCGCTTATTATACCTTTCATTTATCCTAAACAAAAAAAAGACCGCACTGATGGCGGTCTTTTTTTGCGCTCATTGAGCAAGCACGGCGCATGAAGCAATTAAAATGGGTACTGACGCGGCTCGTTTTGCATAGAGATCCAGTGCGTTCTGGTAAATTCTTCGAGCACCCATTCACCATTAAAGCGGCCGATACCTGAGTTCTTTTCACCGCCAAAGGGTACATTACTCTCATCGTTGACCGAGATGTCATTGATATGTGTCATACCTGCGCGAATACCGCGCGCAAAGCGCAGGCCTTTTTGCATGTCTGCTGTAAAGACGGCGCTAGACAACCCATACATCGAGTCATTGGCAATGGACAGCGCATCTGCTTCATCTTTGGCGCGAATGATACCGACCAGTGGCCCAAACACTTCATTGCGCGACAAGTCCATCTCGCGGGTGACTTCGGTGAAGATGTGCGGCGGCACCACCTGTCCTTTAATCTCGCCGCTTAATAGCATTTTGGCGCCTTGTTGCTGGGCTTTGACGATTTTTTCTTTTAACGACTTGACTTGTTTTTCATTGATAATAGGCCCAACTGCCGTATATTCTTGGCTTGGATCTCCGACATTTAGTGTCTTAACATGTGCCAAAAAACGCGCCACGAAGTCATCATAAATGTCATCTTCGACGATGATACGGTTGATAGCGATACAGATTTGACCTTGATGTAAAAACTTACCAAAGGCGGCCGCTTTTACTGCTTGCTCGATATCAGCATCTTTTAGGACCACAAACGGACTGTTACCGCCCAGCTCTAGCGCAACTTGCTTGATGTAGTCGCCGCCATTGGCCAGCTCACCGATATGCTTACCGACCGAGGTCGAGCCTGTAAATGACACAAAACTTGGAATATCATGGGTAACGATGGCATCACCAATCTCTTCGCCTGCACCGACGACGACGTTCAGCAAGCCTTTTGGCAGTCCTGCTTCTTCAAAAACCTTAGCGAGCAGCAAGCCACCAGTGATCGGCGTGTCGCTGGCGGGCTTGAGCACCACGGCATTACCCAGTGCTAATGCAGGAGCGATAGAGCGCTGAGTCAAATGGAGCGGAAAATTCCACGGGCTAATCACCGCCACGACACCGATTGGCTCACGGTATACAAAGTTTTCTTTACCAGCGGTGTTGGATGGGCGAATCTGGCCATGGACACGATTGGGAAAAGTAGCCGCCTCTAGCGTAATCGCTCGCGCGCTACCAAACTCTACCATCGCCTTAATACGGGTACTGCCCGACTCTTTGATAAGCCAATCTACGATTTCTTCTTGGCGCTGATCCAAAATATTGACCACTCTGTACAAGACAGCGGCTCGCTCGGCTGGGGTTTGCTGCGCCCAGCGCTTTTGTGCCGCGTGCGCTGCTTGATAGGCGGTGTCGAGCTGCTCTTTGGTGGCCTGCTGAATCTCCACCAGTGTATCGCCACTGTAGGGGTTGATATCGGTATTGACACTATCATCTTGGCCGCTTTGCCATTCGCCTGCGATGTATTGTAGATGAAAATCCTCATACGGTTTTTGACCGATTTGATTATTGGTATTAGTTGACATAATTATCCTTATTTATCTTATATAATAAAGTAGTAAAAATAGTAGCAACTTGCTAGACGACTGGTCTAATGCTACCATAGCCAATATAGTGACGAAACGTATCTTGCCTTCTGCTGTGTTGAATAAACGTAACGAGCCTATCCCTGATAGCGTCACAACATATATCAATAAAACGTATAATATATAATAAAGGGAAACCCCCTATCGTAGCATGACGGCTACAAGACTCACCGTCATATAATCACTGACTGATGTAGCCAATGTTTACCCTAATTCTTTCAAACCCCATAATAAGAGGACATCTCCCTATGTCTACCAACTTAACGTCTGCCAATGCAACGACCATCCCTCCTGATACTAAAACTCACCTGCTAGATGTCGGCTACCAGCTCATTGCCAAAAAAGGCTTTACCGCCGTGGGTATCAAACAAATACTAGACACCGCTGGCGTCCCGAAAGGCTCGTTTTATCATTACTTTACGTCAAAAGAAGCCTTCGGTGAAGCCATCATCAGTCACTATTTTGTTAACTATAAAACGCGTTTGGATACCATTGGTCGTCGTCACAGTAACGCACAGCAAAAGCTTTATGATTATTTTCAAAACTGGTATGACACCCAGCAAAACGGCTGCGATCACGAAAAGTGCCTTGTGGTCAAGCTCAGTGCCGAGGTCGCTGATTTGTCTGAGCCGATGCGTATTGCCCTAAACGCCGGCTATCAACAAACCATTAGTTGGCTGGCTGAGCAAATCAAAGCTGGCTGGGCAGATCAGTCGGTGCCCCGCCCTGAGAATATCGCTGCTGAGAGTATGGCAAAACGCTGGTATTTTGCGTGGCTTGGTGCCAGCTTAATCGCCAAAACCAGTCAAACCAACACACCACTGGCAGAAGTATGGCAAATGACCACCTCACAAATGGGACGCTAAGCCCACCGCTTATCGTCGTCTTTGTTTGAGTAAATATCGATATCACCCGACGGCCAGCCTGCCTGCACTGAGTAAGCTGATTAAATAAGATTTCTGAGTTATAAGTGTTTTTTGTAAACATCTCTAGACGACCGGTCTAATTGATGTACAATGTGCGCCATCGTAAAAGATAAGTGATTTTATTTTTGCTGTCTTTTTTATCAGACAAACAACATTAACTGAGGAACCTTATGAATAACTTTCAATACTACAATCCCGTACGCATCGTCTTTGGTGAAGGGCAAATCAAAGAACTATCAGAGCTTGTCCCGCAAGATGCTCGCGTACTCATCACTTATGGCGGCGGCTCAGCTGAGCGCACGGGCACCTTGGATGAAGTCAGAACAGCGCTCAAAGCCAACGGTCAGCGCGATATCTTTGAGTTTGGCGGTATTGAGCCAAACCCAGAGTTCAACACCCTGCTAAAAGCGGCGGATATGGTCAATGAGCATGATATCGACTTTTTGCTTGCCGTTGGCGGTGGCTCAGTGATTGATGGCAGTAAGTTTGTCGCCCTTGTGTCTTCCTTGACCACGCAAGACGGTACGGTCTCACGAGATCAGGCGTGGGAAGCGCTGACCAGCTATTGCAAAGATATAGACTCAGCGGTGGCGCTAGGCGCGGTATTGACCATTCCTGCGACTGGCTCAGAGATGAACTCAGGCGGCGTGGTCAATCACAGTGACCGTCAGGCCAAGCTACCATTTGGCAACCCGCTTGCCTATCCTAAGTTTTCTATCTTAGATCCGACCAAAACACTCACCTTGCCTGAGCGCCAAGTGATGAATGGGGTGGCAGATGCATTTGTCCATGTGATGGAGCAGTATCTCACCTACCCTGTCAACGCCAAGGTACAAGACGCGTTTGCTGAGAGCCTGTTAAAGATTTTGATCGAAGAAGGTCAGGCGGTAAAAGCCGATGCAGAAAACCTCGAAACTCGCAAAAATATCATGTGGACAGCGACCATGGCGCTAAACGGTCTTATCGGCGTCGGCGTACCACAAGACTGGACAACGCATATGATCGGCCATGAGCTGACCTCGCTACATGGTATCGATCACGCCCGCACGCTGACTATCTTACTGCCATCTGTACTACGTGAGCTCAAAGACAGCAAAAAAGAAAAACTGCTTCAATACGCTCGTAACGTTTGGGCCATCGACAGCAATACTGATACAAAACAAGACGATGACAGCATTATCGAAACTGCTATTGTATATACCGAGGACTTTTTCCGTAGCCTTGGTTTACCTGTCAGCTTCGCAGATGCCGCGCTCGATGAGTCAGCGATTGACCCTATCCTCCAGCAGCTTGACGCTCATAATATGGTAAAGCTGGGTGAGCATAAAGATAATGACTTAACGGTATCACGTCGTATCTTAGAGCGGGCGCTAACTGGCGCGGCTTAATGGTCTTTTCATAATCAGTGAATAACTATCGGCAGCCATGCTTCGTTTATTGGCTGCTCGATCTAAAACCATCAATCAATAACAAAAAAGGATGCTTAGAATGAGCTTTGATGCCCAACAAAATCAAACAACAAACCGTCAAATTAAATTGGCCAGCCGCCCAACTGGCGAGCCAAAACCTGAAAACTTTGATATGGCAACCAGCGATATCCCAGCCCCCAAAGATGACGAAATGCTACTGCGCACCGTCTATCTATCATTAGACCCTTACATGCGCGGACGTATGAGCGACGCCAAAAGCTATGCCGATCCGCTAGAAGTGGGCGATGTGATGATGAGTGCCACAGTTGCGCAAGTGGTCGAGTCCAATATCGACAATTTTGCCGCAGGCGACTTGGTCGTGTCCAATTCAGGCTGGCAGGATTATAGCGTCAGTAATGGTGAAGGCGTGGTCAAGCTAGACAAAGACATGGCAAATCCTTCTTACGGTCTGGGCGTGCTTGGTATGCCAGGGTTTACCGGCTATATGGGTCTGACCGATATCGGTAAACCACAAAAAGGCGAGACGCTCGTCGTTGCTGCGGCCACCGGCCCTGTCGGTGCCACCGTCGGACAAGTGGGCAATCAGTATGGACTGCGTACGGTCGGTATCGCAGGCGGCGCGGATAAATGTGAGTTTGCGGTTCGGGAGCTGGGTTTTGATGTCTGTATCGACCACAAAGCCGATGATTTCGCCGAACAATTAAAAAATGCCTGCCCAGATGGTATCGACATCTATTATGAAAACGTCGGCGGCAAGGTATTTGACGCGGTGATGCCCCTACTCAACGCCCATGCGCGCATCCCTGTATGTGGTCTGGTATCACAGTACAACGCCACGGATTTGCCTGAGGGTAAAGACCGCTTGGGCATGCTAATGGGTCTGATTTTAAGACAACGCTTGACGGTCAAAGGTTTTATTATCTTTGAAGAGTACGGCGATCATTTCCCAGAGTTTTTGGAGACTATGGGTAAATGGGTAGAATCAGGCGCGGTGAAAACCAAAGAGCACATCACTGACGGCTTAAACAATGCACCTGATGCTTTTGTCAAAATGCTCAATGGTGAAAACTTTGGTAAAACCGTCATCAAAGTCGCTGATGTTCAATAACTCAAAACCCCTAACCAAATAACGACTTCTCAACATAACGGGTTAAAACCGCTACTGAAAACTAAGTGTTAACCCGTAATACTGTTAGGGCTCGGTTTATTTAGCACCCTTTTTAAAATGAGGACACGCCCTAGCTTACGCCGAAAATTACAGACATAAAAAGGACAATTATGAATATTTTAATGGTACTCACCTCGCACGACAAACTCGGCGACACCGGTAATCAAACAGGCTTTTGGCTAGAAGAGTTTGCTGCGCCTTACTATGCTTTTTTGGACGCTGGTGCCAACATCACTCTCGCCTCTCCTGCTGGCGGTCAGCCGCCACTCGATCCTAGTAGCGATACCGATGATGCCCAAACCAAAGACACCAAGCGCTTTAAAGCAGACAGCGACGCACAGCAACATCTTGCCACTACCAAAAAACTCGCTGACGTCGATGCCTCCGATTTCGACTCAGTGTTTTACCCAGGTGGACATGGCCCGCTATGGGATTTGGCTGTCGACCAAGACTCTATCAAATTAATTGAAAGTTTTATCAAGCAAGACAAGCCTGTGGCCTTGGTTTGCCATGCCCCTGCTGCCCTCAAAAACGTCAAAGTCGATGAGGAGTATTTGGTCAAAGGCAAGACGGTGACAGGTTTTACCAATACTGAAGAAGACGCCGTTGGCCTAACTGATGTGGTGCCGTTTTTGGTAGAGGATATGCTAAAAGCCAATGGCGGCCACTACAAAAAGGCGGCGGACTGGGAATCTTTTGTCGTCGAAGATGGCTTATTGATTACGGGTCAAAACCCAGCATCATCAGAAGAAGCAGCAAAACGCTTAATGACGAAACTGAACGGTTAAGCGTTTGGTGATTTATATTTCGGTGTTTTATATAATGGAAATGAACTCTCTAAAAAGGCTGGCATCATGATTCGCTTACATCATCTCAATCAATCACGCTCATTACGTACGCTATGGCTATTAGAAGAGCTGGGCGTCGCTTACGAAATCGTCAGCCATCAGCGTGATGCGACCACGCATCTGGCCCCAGACAGCCTAAAAGCAGTCCATCCACTGGGCAAGTCACCGGTTATCGAGATGGATGGTCAGTTATATGCGGAGTCAGGCGCTATTACTGAGCTGCTGATTGAGCGTTTTGCGCCCAAGCGCTTGCGCCCTGCGACCGACAGTAGCGATTATGGCACTTATCTGCAGTGGATTCATTTTGCCGAAAGCTCTTTGATGCTGCCGCTGCTGCTCGAGCTTTTTACCAAAAAAGCAGGCGTGGAGGACAATGCGTTTTTAGATGGCTATATCAGTGCCGAAAAGCATCGATTGCTCAGCTACCTAAACGATGAGGTGAAAGATAAAGCCTTTATCGTTGGCAATAAGCTAAGCGGTGCTGATTTCATGCTATCGTTTGACTTGATTATGCTGGCCAAACGTCATGCTCTGGCAGACTATCCGCATATCGAGCAATATGCGTTGCAGCTGGCTAGCCTCGATAGCTATCAGCGTAGCATGCGCTTAGAGGTCAATTACGATCAGTCTATTGGTTAGCTTTTTACTGTTTATCGATTAGCCTACGCTAGCTGTGGCCTAGCGTAGCGATAGCGGATAAAAAAAACAGCTCTACAGAGAGCTGTTTTTTTGTATTCTTGTTAGGGCGTGTTGAACATTCACAAATAGACACACTATAGGCGATGATTTAAAAACTTATCTTCAAGCCAGCGATTCATAAACACATTGTCTGGGTCGTACTCACGGCGTATTTGCAAAAACCGATTGAGCTTAGGATAGAGGTTTTGTAGCTCTATATGGCTGAGCTTATTGACCTTGCCCCAATGCGGGCGACCCTGCCATTTTTTCATATACTCATACAGCCATTTAAACAGTGGCTCACAGTCCATACCTTTATAAACGTGAAAAGACAACACCGCACAGTCCTCACCTTGGGTTGGGCTAAGCATTCCTGTCTCGCCTTTGTGGGTGCGCACCTCAATGGGAAAATGTGAGTGTTTATTGTCTTTGAGCAAGATTTGGTTGACCTCAGTGATACAAGCATCAAAATCTGAGAGCTTAATAAAATACTCCGACTCGTTAAATTTTACACCGCGCGGGGTCGGAAACACTTCGTAACTGTAGCCCTCTCGCTTAGTGTTGGGGATAGAGTTGGCGGATATTTGACTGACTTTTTTGCTCCATTCAGGGTTCATGCGCGCCAGCTCACACAGCACATAAAAAGCCCCATTGAGCGTCACCACGCTGTCAAACGTATCTTTGAGCTTTTGCGCGTGACTCATCGGTTTTGGCTCAATGACCGAGAGCGTTTTTTGCTGTAATTTGTTGGTGCCAGGAAATAAAAACCACTCTAAATGACGATGCGACTGGGTGTTTTTATGAAAGTTTGCCAAACCATCGGCAAAATCCATGACCTCATTACGCTCTTGTAAACCATATAGATCGACGACTCTGAGCGTCAGCTTGGTAAAGACGCCCAGCATGCCGAGGCTGACATGCAGCGCATTGCCCAAATCGTCTGTCTGCGGGTTGCCGCGCTGATGACTGTGCAGCTCGCCGCGCCCATCTACCCACTCCCAGCCCACCACTTGATTGGCGATAGAACCAAGAGTCATTCCTGTACCGTGGGTTGCGGTGCTGGCCGCACCTGCGATGGTCTGCGCTTGGACGTCGCCCATGTTTTCAAGCGCAAGGCCATGCGCTTTTAGTGCCTCACCAATCTCATGTAAATACGTGCCTGCATGTAGCGTTGCCAGCTTAGCCTCGGTATCCACTGAGATAAGCCCGCGCATGTGATGCAAGCTGACAGCAATCTCTTCAGGTTTGGCGCAGCCACTAAAAGAGTGCGCCGCGCCCGTGACTCTCACGCGTTTTTTATCTTTTCTTGCCTGCTTGATGATATCTTGCAGCTCTACTACCGAGGCGGGCATCAGTTTTTGCTCTGGCTGCGCGCGCTCATAGCCTACCCAGTTTTGCCATTCGTTATTTGCTTGCCACTGTTTTAATGAAAACATCTGCCGTCTCCTCGGTAGGTTGTCATCGTTGCCGCCACATCCTTGCGGCGGATAGAGGTATGGTTTATAGCCTGCTCAGCTGTGCCCTGCGGCATCTGATCAGCGCCTTCATAGCAGACCAGCTCATTGAAATGCTCGCAAAGCTCGCCAGCTTTGGCATGACGACACCAAACCGCATCGCCAATCTTTAGGCTTGTCTCTGACACGGTACGTTTATCCATTTTCATGGGCGTTTGCACCTCACCAAATCCCTCGTCATTGAGTATGGTGAGACCAGCGGGATAATGTACCACAGGAGCTTTGTCAACGCCTACGGCGCCTGAGGCGATAAAGCCGCCGCCATGACATGTGATCACGTCTTTTTCAGGCTGGCGCGTCACCGGTAACACAAACCCTGCTGCCGCTCGAAAGTCCTGCATGCTCTCCATATAATCAAAGTAAGCAGGCTTATAATAGGCTGAGCCTACTGTTACCTCGGTAATCTCAGGCTGACATGCGGTAAAATCCATACTGCCGCTGCCGCCGCCATTGACCAGCTGCAACGCATAGCCTTGTTTTTTTAGCCAATTCACCATAGCACCGCGGCGCTGACTGACTTGCTTTTGGGAGCGGTGTTTGAGTAGTTTAATAGCAGGTGTCAACAACGCCTTGCCTGGTAAATGCTCGGGCAAGCCTGCAATTTGCGCCTCGTAACCCATCGCAGCGACGAGATTGATATGATCTGACTTTTTTATGTGCTTAAGCAGCGCTTTGATGTCTTTTTTGTGCATCAGTGCCGAGCGTTTGGTGCCAAAATATAGCTTAGGCAGTGGCATCGACATATTGATATCCAAGCAGACATCGATTTTGACGCCGTGCTCGATACCGATGCGCTCCAATACCGCCACATGCTCCGGACGATCGACCATCCAAATCATCACCGCTCCCTGCTGGGTGTATTTAAGGGTTTTTGCCACGCTGATGGTATCTAGGGTCGGATAAGCGCAGAGAATATTGTCAAAGCCGTTTTCGAGCAGATAGACGGACTCATCGGCCGCATAGGACATAAGCCCGATAAAATGAGGTGATCTGTCTTTTATATAATGTAAAACATCGATGGAGCGTATGGACTTGGTGGCCAGACGCAGATTGACGGCTTGGGTTTTTTGATTGACCAGCGCGATATTGTGATCGAGCGCATCCATGTCGAGCCATGCCTGTGGCGTTTTGGGTGGAATAATGTGTACAAAATCCATTTTGCTTTCCTTGTCACAACGAGCAGACACTATCCTATGTCTTTTATAGGTTCAAATTTAGATTGATGGTTAAACTGAGGACACGCCCTAATATTTAGTGGTACTCGTCTACTCAGTGGTATTCGCCCTAACAGTTACAGAGCTGCAATTACCGAGGCAAACCTCTATCAATCCGCATCATAGTGTGAACCGAGAATATAGCGCCGTCAAGCATCTCAGCGATAAAATAAAACACTTGTCAGTTATTTTTTCTCTCAACTGTATCATCACCCTCAATAGTATCGCCATGGTACCGATTACACTGATAAAAAAAGACCCAAGCGAAACTTGGGCCTTCTGCGGTAATGATGAATATTAAACAATAAATGGCGCAACAAAAGGACGAAGTCGGTGGTTACAAAAAGCGTGCTTGGCTATGGTAATAGCCGCTTGGTCTGCCAGTTGTTGTTATCGTCTTTGCTATAGACGATACGGTCATGCATGCGGCTGGCGCGCCCCTGCCAAAACTCGATATGTTCAGCAGTAATCTCATAACCGCCCCAAAACGTCGGCGTCGGCACCGGACTGTCGCTGGGATAGCGGCTTTGTAACTGAGCAAATTTTTGTTCCATCACTTCCCGATTAGCCACTTCTCCGCTCTGTGGCTCGCTCACCCATGCGCCAACTTGACTGTCGTGAGGACGCTTTTGAAAATAAGCCGCTGACTTGCCCGCGTCTATTTTGGCAATACGGCCACTGATGCGAATCTGACGCTCTAGCTCATGCCAAAAAAACAACACCTCAGCGTTGGGGTTTTCACTGATATCTTGTCCTTTAGCGCTGTCGTAATTGGTATAAAACACCACCCCTGTCTCAGTAATCTCACGCAGCAATACGATACGGACGCTGGGCTTAAGATCCGCGCCGCAAGTGGCCAGACTCATGGCATAAGGCTCTTGTACTTTTTGCTCAATCGCCTCAGTCATCCATGCGCCGAGTAGCTCAAATGGAGAGGTGGGGACTGACTGTTGATCTAAAACGCCTTTTTCATATGACAAACGCTGATCGGTAAAATCCATACTCATGGCAACTCCTTTATATAATATACAGTGTGACTGCTGATCATGATTGATTTTCATAACCTTTAACGGCAATCAATTAGCCCAATACCGCCTTGATCTGATCCGCCAAATCATTGGCCAGCACATCACATTCTATCTCGTCGTCGGACTCAACCATGACTCGAATCATCGGCTCTGTACCTGATTGCCGAATGAGTAAGCGACCACGACCTGCCAGCGCCGCACGCGCTTTGTCAAAGGCGGCCACCAGCTCAGGATACTCAAACGGGTCTTTCATCTCAGACAAGCGCACGTTGACCAGTTTTTGTGGTAGCACGTTAAACCCTTCGACCAAGTCACTAAGCGCACGGCCACGCGCTTGCATGACAGCCAGCACCTGCAAACCTGCGATAATCGCATCGCCTGTACGGCTTTTATCCAAACATAAAATATGACCAGATGGCTCACCGCCCAGTATCCAACCATTGGCCTCAAGCGCTTGCATCACGTAGCGATCGCCTACTTTTGCACGGACAAAGTCAATCTCAGCGGATTTGAGCGCCAGCTCTAGCCCCATATTACTCATCAACGTACCGACCACGCCCTTAGCTTTGTCTGCGCCTTGGGTGGCGAGCACGTATAAGATCCCATCACCATCGACCAACGCCCCCGTTTCATCGACCATCACGATACGGTCACCGTCGCCATCTAGCGCGATCCCGACATCAGCACCATGCTCGACGACCGCTTTTTGTAAACCTGCTGGATGGGTCGAGCCGCAGTCAGCATTGATATTGATGCCATCAGGCGCATGATTGATGGCGATAACATTGGCACCCAGCTCACGCATGACTCTCGGTGCCACGCTATAACCGGCTCCGTTGGCGCAGTCGACGACGACGGTAAGATGGCTTAAGTCATACTGATAAGGAAAGCTGCCTTTACAGAATTCTATATAGCGACCTTTGGCATCGTTGATACGATTGTTTTTGCCAAGTTTGGCAGGATCCACAATAGGCATGATGGTGTTATTGTCTGCTTCAGAGGCACTCATGATGGCGGTGAGCTTGTCGTTAATGGCCGTCTGCATCTCATCGGTCAGCTTTTTACCATCGCCCGAAAAAAACTTGATGCCATTATCAAAATAAGGATTGTGCGAGGCGGAGATGACCACACCGGCATCCGCATTAAAACTGCGAGTCAAATGCGCAATGGCAGGCGTCGGCAATGGGCCGAGCATATGGACATCCACCCCTGCGGCATTAAAGCCCGACTGTAGCGCCCCTTCTATCACATAACCTGACAGGCGAGTATCTTTACCGATGACCACACTGGGCTTGCGCGATGGATTGGTATTATTCTCTATTAGCACCCTGCCTGTCACATAACCCAATTTTAAAATAAAATCTGGTGTGATTGGGGATTCACCAAACTTCCCACGAATACCATCGGTGCCAAAGTAGCTCATTATCTATCTTCCTCACATATAAAAGTAAAAGGCCGTCTCAGAGATCGGCACTACTGTTATTATTGTTACTGTCATTATAATCACTGTTGTTGTAATTACTATGGCTATAATCCATTTTGGTATTTTACAAAAAAAACAGCCAACAATAACGAGGCATTGTTGGCTGTTTGTATCTTAACGTCTCTGTAGTCGTGCAATCTGGCAAAAACGCAGCACCTACAATAGGTAGGACAACAAATTAGTTCACACGGTAGTTTGGTGCTTCTTTGGTGATTTGCACATCGTGGACGTGCGACTCTTTCATACCAGCAGACGTCACCTTGATAAACTGTGGTTTGCTACGCATATCTTCGATAGTCGCAGAGCCTGTGTAACCCATTGATGAGCGCAAGCCGCCGACCAACTGATTGACGATGCCAGCTACTGGGCCTTTATAAGGAACGCGGCCTTCGATACCCTCTGGCACCAGTTTTTCTACGCCGTCTTTGGCATCTTGGAAATAACGGTCTGATGAACCATTTGAGCCTGACATGGCACCCAAGCTACCCATGCCACGATAGGCTTTGTAGTAGCGACCTTGGAACAACTCGACCTCACCTGGTGCCTCCTCGGTACCTGCCATGAGCGAGCCGACCATGATGCACGATGCACCAGCGGCGATGGCTTTTGCCATATCACCTGAGTAGCGGATACCCCCATCAGCAATCAAAGGAATGCTGTCTTGTAGGGCGCTTGCGACATTGTCGATTGCTGAGATTTGAGGCACACCGATACCAGCGATGATACGCGTGGTACAGATAGAACCAGGGCCGATGCCGACTTTTACCGCGTCTGCACCTGCATCACGTAATGCAAGGGCTGCATCACCGGTGGCGATGTTACCGCCAATCACTTGAACGTTAGGATAGTGTTTTTTGATCCACGAGACTTTTTCGATCACACCTTTTGAATGACCATGCGCAGTATCTACCACGATGACATCGACGTCTGCTGCGATCAAAGCTTCGACACGTGCCTGCGTATCTGCGCCGGTGCCGACAGCAGCACCAACCCGTAAACGACCTTGCTCATCTTTACACGCATTTGGGTTGTTTTCGGCTTTGGCAAAGTCATTGACTGTGATCAGACCTTTTAGGCGATAGTTATCATCGATAACGATGACTTTTTCAATGCGATGCTCATGGAGTAAACGCTTGATGTTTTCGTTGCTCTCGCCTTCGTGTACGGTGACCAGCTGATCTTTTGGTGTCATGATTTTGCTGACAGGCAGTGATAAGTTGGTTTCAAAGCGCCAGTCTCTGTGAGTGACGATACCGACCACACTATCTGTGCCTTTTTCGACAACAGGCACGCCTGAGATGTTGTTGTCTTCGGTCAACTGCAATAGCTCACCAATGGTCATCTCTGGATGTACCGTGATAGGGTCAACCACTGTACCTGCTTCAAATTTTTTCACACGGCGTACTTGCGTGGCTTGTTTGGCGATATCCATACTCTTGTGCAAGATACCCATCCCGCCTAGCTGCGCCATAGTGATGGCCATTTCAGACTCAGTCACCGTATCCATAGCGGCAGAAACCAGCGGTAAATTCAACGTGATATTTTTGGTCAAACGGGTGGTCAGATCAGCAGTTTTTGGTAGGACTTCAGAATAGGCTGGCAATAATAAAACGTCATCAAAGGTTAAGGCTTCATCGACAATTCGCAACATACAGACCCCTAGTGGTGGTTATTTTGATGGGTGGGATTTTCGCGATAAGACAATCAACCAAGATCACCAGTATGACTTTACGATAGTCAAAGCCTTATGTGTTGCAGGCTTTTTATCATAGAGCTTTCGATAATAGACAATGAGCCAGTCGTTGTTTGTCTAAAAACCCTTTATCACTAAACAAACACCAGTACTTGAAAATTGCCATTGATTTATGAGTGACAAATTTGCACAAATACAGTGCAGACTTATCTCTTAATCGCTCATTTATCCCTTAAAAATAACGCCATATTATAACAAATACGCAGGCACCTCGCATGCTTATTTATCAGCTTATTTTGTAGAATTGATAAATATCATACAAACAGGCGCGCATTTGCGCTATCACTCAGACAGCGGCACGGGATTAACTGGCGTATCGAGTACAGATAGCGCACCTCACGCTTCGTGTTGCTTCATGATAAAACGCTCAGCGGGTAGATATGATTTTTGCTCACGATAGAGATAATGTAGCATCTGTTCACGTACTTGACACTCAAGATAAAAGGCATTCATCGGGCCGTCAGAGGCTAGGCTCCCTCTTAATTTGATGGTGTTTTCGCTCAGCGATACCGTGACCATCTCAGGCTCAGTCTCACCATCCCATAAGTCGTTATCTTTGACCAGTGAGATAAATTTTTTGCGTATGGCCTCGATATCAGCACCATAATCCACGTAAAGATAGACCACGCAAGTCTGATGCACCTCGGTATGAGACCAATTTTCTACAACCTCGGTAATCAGTCGGCGCATCGGTACGATCAATCGGCGCTCATCCCACGTCTTTAGCACCGCATAGGTATAACGCAAATCTTCAATTGTCGTCCAATCCCCCTCCATCATCACCGTATCGCCAATACGCACAGGCTGAGTCACCGCCACTTGCACCCCTGCGATGATATTGCCCAAGATAGGCTGCGCAGCAATACCGATAACCACACCCGCGATACCAGCTGAGGTCAATAATGTCTTGCCAAGACCCTCCATATTGGTAAATTCGCTAAGCCCAATCCAGATACTGCCCAAAATCATGACAAAGATAAAGACGCGGCGAAATATCGATACATAAGTACGACGACGACGCTCTTTATCAAAATGCTCTTCGGCCAGATTTTCGATCTGCATGTTTTGATAGCGATTGGCAAAAAAGTTAATAATCCGAATACCAAGCCATGAGGTGCTAAATACCAGTCCAATCCAAATCAGCGGGCGGGTCGATGAGGCCACCGCATCTAGATAAGGAAAGCCCCCTGACACTAAGGTAAACACCAATGAAAAACTGATGGTAAAGGTCAAAGGTACCGTCAATTTGCTGACAAGATCTGCTACCCCATGACTACTGCCGACGTAGTTGCTGTACTTTTCATCATCGATATAGCGACTGATGAGCTTTTCAGTGCCCTTACTTAGTAGCCAGCCCGCCACCATAGTCAACAAGAAAAACAAAACGAGTGCTAAAAACTCCCACAAAGCAATACTAAAAAACTGTATTTTTAACCAGGCAGGCAGATAGCGCTCAAACTCTGCCGGATGGTACTGCGCGTATAGGTTATCGATATTGCCTACTGTCTGTGCGGAAAACACCCAGACAGGTGCCTCCTCCCCAACTCTCACGCGCTGCAAATAAATAGGCACGCGGCGCTCGCGGTAGTCGATATAACCAAGCTGAATGGAGCGTCTGGCGATGCCCATCACGCTGCTGTTGTTACCCAGCGGCGGCTCAATAAGTCCATCCGGACGATCTGGCAAATCATCAAACACATACAACTCTCTTTCGGACAATAAAAAATCCAAACGCTTGGAGAGCTCAAGCGCGCGGCTGCGCTGAGTGCTTTGGTCGATCAGATTCATATTCAGCGCGTAAGCGGCCAAGTCATACTGCTGTTTCATCACTGCCGACTGAAAAAACTCTAACGTGGCAAGCGGCGTGTTCAGGTTTGGCGGCTTAGATAACGGCGGCAAGCCTGTATTGAGCCTATCCAAAAGATAATAGCTCTCATGATATTCACCCGTCAGACCCGCATTACCCTGCAACTCACCTGCCTGCTCTACCGCGCTACGCTCAGTGGGGTCAAATATCTCTTCTTTAATCGCAGAAACACTGACGCTGCCATCACTCATCGAGTCTAGCTGCTGCTCGGCGTATTCACCAAAACCATCTGGCTGGGCAACAGCCTCTATCGCCGCGCCGAGCGTCAGGACAAAAAACATCACCAGTATTTGCCATATCATAGCGCGCCGGCTCTTCTGCGACTTGTCATTGATCAGCCGATGGCCAATAGTGCGATGGCAAATAAAGGGTATGACTCTATCCGTGTCAGTCTGATGATGTTCAGCAGCATCCGTGTGAGAAGTATTCATATATCGACGGCCAGTAAGTTGCGTAAGTTGTATGAATTTGTATAAAAAATAAGCGTATCGTACAAGCGTAAGAATACCGTAAATGCGGTATCAAAACCGTTTGGTCTTGGTACAAGGCGTATAGATATTTTATTTAATACCTTGCGTGCTGTCCCAACGCCGCGCACAATAAGCACCTTTAGCACGTGGCACATAGTATCTTGCATGCCAACTTTATTTAGGATCGACTATATTTATTTTGAGTACAAAAAAAAGCCAGCATCAAGCTGACTTTATATGTAAAAAAACAAGTATGATCGTATAAGTCCGCTCAAATCCACTTACGCGCGGCGCCATGTGGTACCAGCGCGGCTGTCTTCAAGCTCGATACCCGCCTGTTTTAACTGCTCGCGTATCTCATCGGCGCGGGCAAAGTTTTTGCTGGCTTTGGCATCATGACGCTCAGTGATAAGCGCATCGATAGCAGCATCATCTAGCCCATTATCCGCCTGCTCTCCGGTCGCCGCTTGCAAGAACTGCTGTACAGGCTGCTGCAAGAGATTTAACACTTGTGCCAAGGCCTTGAGCTGCTGAGCTGACTGCCATGCCGCCGTCACATCTTCAGCTTTAACGGCTTTATTGACATCTCGAGCCAAGCCAAACAACACACTAATCGCCGTTGAGCTATTAAAATCATCATTCATGGCTTTGATAAAGTCTTGTCCAGCAGCACTATCGTAAGCTTCAGCCACTAGCTCTGCATTGATTATGATTGACTGCCCTTTTTGTTGCTCGGCCAATTTTAGCGCGTTGTATAGTCTGCTTAGGCTATTATGCGCTTCATCCAAAGCGCTGTCTGAGAAATTTACTTGACTGCGATAATGGCTCGATAATAAGAAGAAACGCACCGTCTCAGGTAAGTATTTCGCGGTCACATCACGAATGGTAAAGAAATTGCCCAGTGACTTCGACATCTTTTCGCCATCGACATTGATAAAGCCGACATGCATCCAGTTACGCGCGTACTCGCAGCCTGTCGCGGCTTCTGACTGGGCGATTTCGTTTTCGTGATGCGGGAACTGTAGGTCGTGACCACCGCCATGGATATCAAAGGTATCACCTAGGCATTTGGTCGACATCGCTGAGCATTCTATATGCCAGCCAGGACGCCCTTGTCCCCAAGGCGACGCCCACTGCGGCTCATCGGGTTTGGCCGCTTTCCATAAGACAAAGTCGAATGGATTGCGCTTGTCAGTCTCGACCTCAACACGCGAGCCTGCCTGCATATCATCCAAGTTACGCTTAGATAATTTGCCATAATCAGCAAAGCTATCGACCGCATAATAGACGTCACCATGATCCCCTGCATACGCATAGTCATTGTTGACCAAGTTGCCAATCATCTGCTGCATCTCGTCGATATGATCGGTCGCGCGCGGCTCAGCATCTGGCATCTGGCAGCCTAGAGCGCTCGCATCTTGGTGCATTGCATCGATAAAACGCTGGGTCAATGCACCAATCTCTTCGCCATTTTCACTCGCCCGCGCGATGATTTTGTCATCGATATCGGTGATATTACGGACATAATTGACGTCATAGCCTAGCTGCGCAAGCCAGCGCACCGCCATATCAAAGGCCACCATCACACGCGCATGACCGATATGACAATAATCATAAACGGTCATCCCGCACACATACATGCCGACCTGTCCTGCTTTGAGTGGTACAAACTGACGCTTGCTACCTGTCAGTGAATCATAAATGGCCAGCTGAGACATCGCATCGGCAAGTGGTGTGGTCATAGTTAAAAAGCCTTTGATATAAATAAGTGGAATACAAACAAAACAGACAAAAAATCACGCGCAGCGATCAATGAGCTATCATAAACTCTGCAGCGCGATAAAACTTAACCCATTATCTTAGCGAAAACCGCCATAAAATACTACAATGAGCACATAACTAACACCACTGAACGATAAAAACTGCTAAGGATATCAAGATGGGCAACCGTTTGAGTAAAATATATACACGTACCGGCGATGATGGTAGCACCGGCATGGCAGATGGCAGCCGCGTGAGCAAAGCCGATATCTTGTTTGGCGTGATGGGTGATATTGATGAGCTAAACTCACACCTCGGTATGGTACGCGCGTACTTGCAGCAAGGCGCTCTATCAGCATTTAAGACGCAGACGGACGAGTCCGAGCTTTCTGAGGCGTTGGCTATTATTCAGCATCTTTTGTTTAATATCGGTGGCGAGCTTGCCATGCCAGAATATGAAGGCGTGAACAGCATGCACATTGAATGGCTAGAGCAACAAATCGATGCAATGAACGCTACCTTAGCGCCACTAAAAGACTTTATCTTACCCACTGGGTCGTTGCTGGTTAGTCAGCTGCATGTCGCACGTAGTGTGTGTCGCCGTGCTGAGCGCCAAGCAGTCCTATTACAGCAAGCGCGCCCGCACGCAATCCGTGCAACGGCCATCAGCTTGATCAACCGTTTGTCTGATTGGTTGTTTGTCGCGGCACGTTTTTGCACAGACCCTGAGCAGGTCTCTGAGGTGCTTTGGGACAGTCAGGTGTTACAAAACTTCGCCAGTGATAAGTAGCGGGCCCGAGACATCTGATATATACAAGCAAAAAAAGAACCCGTAACGTAAAGACGTTACGGGTTCTTTTCTTCTAAAAACCACTATCATTACTGATTTTTATGGATTAATAAGTAGCGCTTTCATCTTCGATAATGACCATATCGATGCTGTCATCTTTTGGCACTGCTTTTGGCGTCGCAGGGGCAGCAGGCTCACTGGGAGTCGCAGCACTGTTGGCTGCTGTACTGCTTTGCGAGCTAGCACTAGCGCTTTCATTTTGGTTATTGGTACTTGGCACCTCGATGGTCGGCGGCGTAGTAGGCTGGATCGGACGAATCGGCTCGACTGGTGTGGCAGCGCGCGGCTGACGCACAGGTGCTGACTGGCGCTCATTGTCTTGTGCAGCAGCGCGGCGTTCTGCTTCACGCTCGGCGCGGGCAGCATCCATCGCCGACTTAAACACGGAGCCTGCCATGACATCAGCCACGACAGTGAGAAGCGCGGGCTGACCTGCGATTCGCGTACTTACTTGCCCGCCTTGAGCGCCAACGACATAGGTAAAGGCGTCATCCACGAGCATGTTGTTATTGATACGAATGTTGTTTTGCGCAAGACGAGACTGCAGGCTTGGCTGATTGTTGGCCGCTTGCACCTGACTGGCTTGATACAAATCCTCACTTGGGAGCGTCATACTGACGCTCGCCTGACACGTCGTCATGCCATTGCTGTTGGCTGCTTGTAGTACTGCTGCGTTTTGTACATCAATCACAACACCATTGGTCTTATCAGCAATGCTAGCGCCTGCAAGGCTGATCTCGGCGTCATTTGCATAATTGGCAGCGAGCGTCTGTGCTTGTTGATTGAGCGTATTTTTTAGTGTCGTTTTGAGGCGATCTTGCACCATAGGATCATCACAGCTGACTGCAGTAGCAGCAGCATTTTCTGCGGCGGACTCTTGCTCTGTCAGCTCAGCGGTCTCTGTCGTCTCTTCTTTTTCTGAGCGATCACAGCCGACAAGCGCTAAACCACATACCATGCCAATACCAGCCACTTTTTGCCACTTGCTCACACTCTTATTTGCTACGCTCATATGTATTTTGCTCCCAATTTACTAATTCGTACCGTCACTGACGGACAGTGATTGATGTTCAAACCAAAACCCTAGCTGCCAGCGGTTAAAACTAAATTATTATACGGTGTTTGGGTGAAATGGTCATTAGTGTCTGCCATGGATATACAAATAACGTCCCTCATTCGCCACAAAACCTGCGTTTGGTTGCAAAAACATAACAATGACATATTTATATAGGGCGTGTTGAACATTTTGATTCATTGAAGGTTAAATCTAGCGCCCACCATTTTGATTCATTTTGGTTCGGCATTTGCCCAGATAGCAGTCGTAAATGTTGTTAGACGTCGCCTATCTCAGGCGATATGATGAGCCTAAAACACTCGTTACTGTATCTGATGATAAACTTTAAAAACACGCTGTTACTCGGTCATCGCGGCGCGCGCGGTGAAGCCTTAGAAAACACCTTACTTGGATTTCAGCATATCGGGCGTCTAAAAAACCATGGTTTGGCTGGTGTAGAGCTCGATGTCCAGCTAAGCGCTGATGGTCATTTAGTGATTTTTCACGATGAGGATTTGGCGCGGATGTGTGGCCAGCAGTCACGTATTGCTCAGCTGACTCTAGCGGAGATCAGACGACACCTACAGCTTGGTCATCCTATTATTACCCTAGCCAGTATTGCCCAGACGTTGCACGAGTTTTCTGTCATTGAGCTTGAGATCAAAACCCATGAGCGCACCGATTATACTGCGCTTATCCAAGCGCTAGCCCGCGATCTGATTGACACGCCGCTGATTCATTTACCGATTGTACTAACCAGCTTTGACACCGAGCTGCATGTGCGTCTGCAGCGGCATCATCAGCTAAAACGCCTACCGCGAGGTTTACTCATTCGCACCGCCGAAGCGCTGGCGACCGCGACCAATACTGCTTTGCAGTTGGGCTGTGTACAGCTGGGCGTGCATTATCCGCTGCTGAGTCGAGCCATCATCGCTCATAGCCACCGTTACAACTTGCCTGTGAGTGCGTGGACGGTCAATGATATCGACACCATACAGCAGCTAATCGACTGGCAGGTCGATGTCATCATCACCGACTTCCCCAGTCAGATACTGGGCCGACAATAGGTTACGGTTGCACTGTTAACTTTTTATTTATAGTTTCTGACTCTCCCTCAATTCTGAGACATGGGTTTTTGTACATATCTACTGTAACACTTACACTTCTCCTTCATGTCTGATAAGTCTATCGCTATTTTGACCTATCCAGTCTATAATCCATACAAGTTGTTGTTATTTAGCAATATTTTTATAGTGCATAAGTGTTCACTTTATTGTTTTTTTAGGGTACCATAGACGCTTAAATGAATACCGTTAGGGATGTTATATGATTGCAAAAAAAGCACTTGGCTTACCGCTTAAAGGCTTACGTTTCGCTATCAAATCTGGTGACACGCTTGTTAAGACCGCCAGCACTCAAATCACACGCTTTAAAACGCGCTTTGATGAAAATAAAACGAAAAGCTCGCTCGGTGAGCAGCCAGTTGCCAAGCGCAACTATGCACATATCGATGCGCCAGTTGCAGGGTCTCAAGAAGCAAGTATCGACATGCGCGAGTTTGAGTTTACCAAAGCGCCGATCAACTGGATTCCAGCCACTATCTTAGTCGCCACTCCGATTGCGGCTGCGATCATCACGCCGTGGTATTTGTTTACTCACGACGTCAGCGCACCAGTTTGGGGCGTGTTTGGCGCTTTTATGGTCTGGACTGGCATTAGCATTACTGCAGGCTATCACCGTCTGCTGTCGCACCGTGCATATAAAGCCCATCCTATTGTCAAAAACTTTTTATTGCTTGGCTCAACCCTAGCGGTACAAGGATCAGCATTTGACTGGGTATCTGGGCACCGTAGCCATCATCGTCATGTCGATGATCGTTTGGATGACCCATACTCTGCCAAGCGCGGCTTTTGGTTCAGTCATATTGGCTGGATGCTACGCAACTACCCTAGTGGTAAGTTCGATTACAAAAACATCCCTGATTTGACCAAAGATCGTGTCTTGCAAATCCAGCATAAGTATTATGGCTTGTGGGTGGTTGCTATGAACGTCGGTATGGTCGCTGCGATTGGTTGGCTATTAGGGGATGTTTGGGGCACGCTCATCATTGCAGGCCTGCTGCGTTTGGTATTGACGCATCACTTTACCTTCTTTATCAACTCCTTGTGTCATATGTTTGGTACGCGCCCGTATACCGACACCAACAGTGCCCGTGATAACTTCTTTTTGGCGATATTTACATGGGGTGAAGGCTATCACAACTACCATCACTTCTTCCAATACGACTATCGTAATGGTGTCAAATGGTGGCAGTATGACCCAACCAAATGGCTGATCGCAGGGCTATCAAAGATCGGTCTGACCAGTGAGCTGCGTACGGTCGATGACACGACCATCAAGCATGCTGAAGTGCAAATGCAGTTTAAAAAAGCCCAGCAGCAGATCGAGACGGCGACAGCAGGTGGCATCGACATTCCTCATGCGATGAAAAACTTTCAAGATCGCATTAAGTTTGAATACGACGCCTTTATGCAGACTGTTGAGGAGTGGCAAGCGCTAAAAGCCAAAGCCATTGAGCTGAAAAAGACTGAATATGCTGATCGTTTGCATGAAGTAGATGACAAGCTAAAACACGACTATGCAAAGATTGAACAAAAAATCCTTGAGCACAATAGCAACCTAAAAACTGCTTTTCGCTCAATCGGTCTTAGCAAAAAAGCCGCTTAACTGCGCTTAACCTCATAGCGACTGAGTTTGATCGCCAAGCTTGGCCTTTAAAACTCAGTCTTGAAAGCTTGGTCTTTAAAACCTAGCCCTCAACACTCAGTCTTGAAAGCTTAATTAAGCAAACCACCTGAAGTTTCTCCTTCCCTCTATCTGTCATGGATAGAGGGATTTTTTTATCATTCATTTATCATTCGTACAGTGCGATATTCAAACGACGATAGTCCATCCAACATACCAGTGCCCCTGTTGATACCAGTAGGACGATACCTGTCTTAAATTAGGTTGACTATACTATGTAAAGCGAGCTTGCCAGCACACCATACGATGATGACTTTTATAAAAACATGCTTGATTACAAGAGATGGACACAGTGAAACGCGGCGCTATCCGTGCTGTGCTATAGTGCGCGTAGCTGCCTATCAATCGAACGCTTAACCAGGCAATTCATACTCATTACTTAGTACCAAAATAGTACCAAAAAACCAATACTCTAAAAGTAGGAAGGGCTTGTATGCGCTATCAAAACACCTATGTCACGCTTGACACGCGCCTGTATCACGAACAGCCGCCGACGCCTTTAGAGCGTCCGCGAGCCGGCCATTTTAATACTCAAGTCGCGCAGCAGTTGGGCTGGGCAGAGGATGATACGCTCATGGCTCGCTGGGTCGAGATCCTAGGCGGACAATATGTGCCTGCTGAGTTTAGACCCTTGGCCATGGCTTATGCTGGTCATCAGTTTGGTCAGTGGGCGGGGCAATTGGGCGATGGTCGCGGGCTGCTTATGGCGCAAGTCATTGATAATAATGAGCAGCGACAAGACTTACATCTCAAAGGCATCGGTCTGACGCCCTACTCGCGTATGGGAGATGGCCGCGCGGTCCTTCGTAGCACCATTCGTGAGTATTTATGCGGTCACGCACTTACCCAGCTTGATATCCCTTCCTCAAATGCCTTGGGCTTTGTCGTTTCTGATACGCGTGTGCGCCGCGAACGCATGGAGGCTGGCGCTGCACTAATGCGGGTGGCAGACAGCCATATTCGCCTCGGCCATGTCGAGTGGATCGCAAGCTTTGCCCCTGATTTGCTCGGTGAATTTACCGACTATATGATTGATACTTATTATCCAGAGTGCCGCGAGAGCGAAATACCTGTGCTCGCATTTTTGCAAGCCGTCGTTGCGCGGACGGCACGAATGATTGCCGATTGGCAATTGATCGGCTTTGCCCACGGGGTGATGAATACCGATAACTTGTCCATCACCGGCAGCACCTTGGATTTCGGTCCGTTTGGTTTTATGGAGCGCTTTAATCCTGCTTGGATCAATAATCACTCTGATCATACGGGACGCTACGCCTATCAAAACCAACCAGCGATTGGTCATTGGAACCTAAACGTTTGGTTGCCGCATTTTATGCGTTTAGACGGCGTCACACGTGACGCATTAGCCGACTGTCTTGCACCTTATGAAGCGACGTTTATGCAGCACTATCAGCAAGGACTGTGTCAAAAGCTTGGACTGCCGCATCGAAGCGAGAGCCTCAGTGTGGCTTTTGAGTGGTTGACTCTATTAGAAGACAACTCACTCGACTATAGCAACAGCTTTCGGGCTCTACTTGGCCTGCTGGCGCCAGAGGATTATCCATATGAGCATCAATTATTGACCACCATGACTGCTGAGTTAAGCCCTGAGGCGCAGCAAGTGTGGCAAGATTGGTCAGCGCGTTATATTAGCCTCATCGAGTCTTCAAAACTCGCAGAGGCGCAGGCTACCATGCAGGCGCACAACCCTGTCTATATACTGCGTAATAGCATGGCACAAAGAGCCATTACGGCTGCACAACAAGGTCAGTTTGAGGAAGTGGATCGCGTCTTTACCTTGCTTGCGAATCCTTATCAAGTACAGGATATCGCAACAGAGCTCGATACCCTGCCACCCGACCCTCATGCGCCGCAAATGCCGATTAGCTGCTCTTCATAATTGGCTTAGCCATTTAATACCTCAGGCAACACAAAACAGTGTCTTTGGCCTCTATAGACTGTAATATTTTGAAACATTATGAAATTAAGGTTGATATGTCATGGGGTTTTTTGGCATTATCAACCAGCGAAATAACGAATATCATTTTATTATATTATTCGCATAATTGGGCCGAGTTGACTAGGCAGTGAATTGCCAATAGTGCTAGAATAACGGTTTTCACTGGATTGCTTTTTTGGCCTGATATTAAACTGCCGATCATAACCCTTTTAATGCCGATGTTCTCTTTGATTATTATCATTCAATAAGCGTTGAGACGGCGGCGTTATTTTTTTATCTCCATTTACTTTATTCCAATTTATTCCAACCATGGCAATTATTATGAATGACGATACCACTTTGAATACGGATACCCACAGTTCAGAAAAAGAGCAGTTTGAACAAGCTGCCTTGCACTATCATGAGTTTCCGCGCCCAGGTAAAATCTCAGTCACCCCTATCAAACAGCTGGCAAACCAGCGTGACTTGGCCTTGGCTTATTCGCCAGGGGTAGCAGTACCTTGTCTTGAAATTGAAAAAGATCCAAAGCTTGCTGCCAAATATACAGCTCGCAACAACTTGGTCGGCGTCATCACCAACGGTACTGCCGTCCTAGGTCTGGGTAACATTGGGCCTTTGGCATCTAAGCCTGTGATGGAAGGTAAAGGGGTACTATTCAAAAAATTTGCTGGCATTGATGTTTTTGATATCGAAATTGCCCAAAACGATCCAGACAAGTTTATCGAAGCGGTTGCCTCTCTTGAGCCAACCTTTGGTGGTATCAACCTAGAAGACATCAAAGCCCCAGAATGCTTCAAAATCGAGCGCGAATTGCGCGAGCGTATGAACATTCCGGTGTTCCATGACGATCAGCACGGCACGTCTATCATCGTCGCGGCCGCCATGCTCAACGCCTTATTAATCACTGGCAAAAAAATCGAAGAAATCAAAGTGGTGTGCTCAGGCGCAGGTGCCGCTGCCATCTCTTGTCTAGATATCATCTGCGCGCTTGGCGTCGATAAAAACAATATCATCGTATCAGACTCTCGCGGTATCATCAGCACCAGCCGTGAAAATCTAGACGAAACCAAACAGCGCTATGCTCGTGACATCACCGCGACGTCTATCGAAGAAGTCATGGACGATGTCGATATGTTCTTGGGTTTATCAATGCCCGGTACCTTGACCGAAGATATGGTTCGCCGTATGGCAAAAGACCCAATTGTCTTTGCCCTTGCCAACCCAACCCCTGAAATCATGCCTGAGCTGGCCCATGCTGTCCGTCCTGACGTCATTATGGCGACTGGTCGCTCAGACTATCCAAACCAAGTAAACAACGCCCTTTGCTTCCCATACATCTTCCGCGGCGCTCTAGATGTAGGCGCAACCGCAGTCAACGAAGAGATGAAAATTGCTTGTGTAAAAGCAATCGCTGCTATGGCACATGTCGAAGCCACCCCAACCAGCAACGTCAAGAACATCGAGCAGATGAAGAGCTTTGGCCGTGATTACTTAATTCCAGGCCCACTAGAGCCAAACCTCATCATCGAGATTGCCTCTGCCGTTGCCAAAGCCGCCATGGACTCAGGCGTTGCCACCTTGCCTATCGCTGACATGAACGCCTATCGTCAGAGCCTATCTGAGTTTGTCTATAACTCAGCGTTTGTGATGAAGCCTGTCTTTGCGCGTGCCAAAGCGGCACCAAAGCGTATCGTCTACTGTGAAGGTGAAGACAACAACGTCCTACTGGCAGTGCAAGTTGTGGTCGACGAAGCGCTTGCCCACCCTATCTTGGTCGGTCGCCCAGCTGTCATCGAAGATCATATCAAAAGACTCGGTCTGCGCCTAAAAGATGGTGAAAACATCACTATCGTCAACCAAGACGACGATCCACGCTACAAAGACTACTGGCAAGGATACTACGAGAAAAACAAACGCCGCGGCGTCAGTATCGAGCTTGCCCGCCGTGATGTACGTCGCAAGACCACGCTAATTGGCTCGCTACTGGTAGACAATGGCGATGCGGATGGCATGATTTGTGGTACGTTTAGTCATTATCAATTGCACTTAGACTATGTCCAAAGTGTCATTGATAAAAAAGAAGGCGT
This sequence comes from Psychrobacter halodurans, assembly GCF_017498075.1. Classification (NCBI taxonomy): domain Bacteria; kingdom Pseudomonadati; phylum Pseudomonadota; class Gammaproteobacteria; order Moraxellales; family Moraxellaceae; genus Psychrobacter; species Psychrobacter halodurans. The sequence continues at coordinate 3,796 of NZ_JAGBKN010000005.1, read as the reverse complement.
TAGCGACTTTTATGCGATGAATGCGGTACTGATGCAAGATCGCAACATCTTTGTCGCGGACACTTATATCCACGAAGACCCAACAGCAGAGCAATTGGCTGAGATGACCATCTTGGCCGTTGAGCAGCTACGTCGCTTTGGTATTACGCCTCGTGTCGCTCTCGTATCACACTCAAACTTCGGTACCTCAAACCGTGACAGCGCGGTGAAGATGCGCAAAGTCTATCAAATCTTAACCGATATGAACGTCGATTTTGAATTTGAAGGTGAGATGCAAGGTGATGCGGCGTTGAACGAAAACATTCGCCTAGAAGACATGCCATCAAGCCCACTAAAAGGCTCGGCGAACCTGCTGATCTTGCCAACGCTAGATGCAGCAAACATCGCCTTTAACTTACTAAAAACCGCGACAAATAGCGCTTCTATCGGCCCTATCTTGTTGGGTACCAGTAAGCCTATCCATATCCTAACACCATCAGCAACCGCGCGCCGTGTGGTCAACATGACAGCACTTGCCGTGACGGAAGCTCAGGATTTGGAAAACGAAAACCAATAATGGCATGATGATGTTTGTCGCATCGACATCCCTTCGCTCGTTACTTCAAATTTCAAATATTGTACCAACGTAAAGGACGCTAACCTCTATGGATAGCGCTCCTCTGTTATACTAAAACCAGCCATCGCCATCTCAGTGCGATGGCTGGTTTTTTATTGTCATTGACTGATGGCACATATCAGTCCTAACTTGCGCGATAATACGAGGCTATCATGCAGATTTATCTTGTTGGCGGGGCCGTCCGCGACCAGCTACTAGGACGACCTATCAAGGACAAAGACTACGTCGTCGTGGGCGCGACAGTGGCACAGATGCTCAGTGCTGGGTTTGTACAAGTAGGCGCAGACTTTCCGGTGTTTTTGCATCCAAAAACGCATGAAGAGTATGCGCTAGCGCGTACTGAGCGCAAACAAGGCGTCGGCTATCAAGGCTTTAGCATCCATGCCAGCATCGATGTTACTTTGCAAGAAGACTTGCAGCGCCGTGATCTGACCATCAATGCAATGGCGATAGAAGTCACTAGCCTAACCGATGACACGCCGCTGACAGGCGAGGTGCTCGACTACTACGGCGGATTGGATGATCTTGCGAATAAGACCTTGCGTCATGTCTCACCTGCGTTTAGTGAAGACCCTTTACGGGTACTGCGCACCGCACGATTTTATGGGCGCTATTATGATTTGGGCTTTACCATCGCTGAGGAGACACTGGCATTGATGCGCCAACTGGTCCACTCAGGAGAGCTTGCTCACCTCAGTAGTGAGCGTATTTGGCAAGAATCGAGCCGCGCGATGATGCAGCTCTCCCCGCATGTGTACTGGCAGCAGTTGTTTGATATCGGTGCACTTACCGAGTATTTTGCGCCATTACATGGGGCTTGGAATAATACGCATATAAGAGAGACGGTGCAGACGGCACTATATTTTGCCGGTCAAATGCAGCTGAATTTATCACAGCGCTGGGCGCTACTGATGACAAGCCTGAGCGCTGATGTGTTTACAAACGCTCACACAGACTCTGGCGTTGAGACTGTCTCTACGACAAACAACATCAACCAAATTGGCAACATGGTCAAGGTGCCCAAAGTACATACTCAGTTTGCTACTTTGTTTGTCCAGCAGCTCCCTACCCTAGCCGCTGTCAATGAGCTGGATACCGCTGAAAGAATTGACCTCATACAAGCCTGCGGCGCTCATAAAGCACCTGAAAAGCTCTCACAGCTGTTGGTATGTAGTCATACTTTTCAGTTAGCAAAGCAGCATCGGCAAATGATGCTGGCTCTCAATAGCTTTCACGCGATTGGTATGGAAGACATCGAAGCCGGGCTTCGAGGGCCAGAAATTGGTGCAGCATTACGGCAAGCGCGCATAGATCATCTGGACACTCAGCACCTCTCTTAGATGAGGATAACCGTCAAAGTGCGTCCTGATATAACTCTTAAGATATAGTACTGATACGACTTTATTCCTTTGTACCAAAAATACAGATAGACTATGAATCAAGCTGTTATCCCTACTCAGTCGGCAACTGCCAGCGCAGGCACGCCTGTCATGCTCGTTACTGGCAGCGCCAAACGTATCGGAGCTGCTATTATCAAAGCGGCGCATACTCAAGGCTACCGAGTCATTATCCACTGTCGTCACAGTGAGCAGCAAGCAAAGGCGCTCACTGCCGATCTCAATCGCCGCCGTCCTGATAGCGCGGCGATGATCGTCGCTGACTTAAAGCTGGTCAATGAGCCTAAGCGTCTAAACGACTTTGTAGCGAACATCATATCCTGTTTTGGTCAGTTGGATGTATTGGTGCATAACGCCTCGCGTTTTTATCCTAGCCCCCTTGGTAGCATTAATACTCAGCAGTGGGACGAGCTGTTTTTGACCAATGCCAAAGTGCCGTTATTACTCAGTCAAGCATTCTTGCCTCATCTACAAACGCAGCGCGGCTGCATCATTAGTTTGCTAGATATCCATGCTCATGATAAGCCATTTAAAGGCTATAGCGCTTATAATATGGCGAAGGCTGCGCATCGTATGATGGTGCAGTCCTTGGCGCTTGAGATGGCACCTAGTGTACGAGTCAATGGTGTCGCGCCAGGCGTCAATATATTACCCGACGCTGATAGTGATCAGGCCCTCAATGATGATGATCAAAAGAACATCCTCAGCTCCATACCGATGCAGCGTATTGGTCGTCCTGATGAGATAGCCCATAGCGTGCTGTATCTAGCACAGGCCAGCTATGTCACAGGCGAGATTATCACCATCGATGGTGGACGCCATTTGACTTTGGCAGGTGGTAGTGTTTGATCAGAAAAACAGCTGATTTTGAATAATATCTGTCTGACAGGCTATCTTTTACTTGAAAATTAAAAAAAATCAGGTATCATTATGCGTCTAACGTTAGGGCCCATAGCTCAGTTGGTTAGAGCAGAGGACTCATAATCCTTTGGTCGTAGGTTCAAGTCCTACTGGGCCCACCATATATTGAAAAACGAGAAACCCTTACAAGCATAAGCTTGTAAGGGTTTTTTATTGTCTAAAGACAGTTCTGATTATCAGATGTTTACTAGTAATATCCTAAAGACCCTACTAAGCGTACGGTTAATCCCCGTGCTTACGGGGAACAGGTGCGATTGAGATCTGCCTGACGCTGATTGAGCGGTTAATCCCCGTGCTTACGGGGAACAGCCGGTATCGTTTGCCACGCCAGCCCCCGGCGGCGGTTAATCCCCGTGCTTACGGGGAACAGTTCTAAAGTAAAGACCTATACAATCATTATTACGGTTAATCCCCGTGCTTACGGGGAACAGTTTGCTGATTCACACGATGCAATAAGAGCAGCCGGTTAATCCCCGTGCTTACGGGGAACAGCCTTTATCAGATTTACCTAACTTTTCATCAATCGGTTAATCCCCGTGCTTACGGGGAACAGACTAAATTGTCTGACAATAGCGTTAATCCGTGCGGTTAATCCCCGTGCTTACGGGGAACAGATTCTCACTCTCTCTATTAGATAACGATTAGTCGGTTAATCCCCGTGCTTACGGGGAACAGGATTTGGCCAACGTGGGCGAATATATGCAAGCCGGTTAATCCCCGTGCTTACGGGGAACAGAAAGCTGTCAACAATCTCAGCATTGCGCTGTTCGGTTAATCCCCGTGCTTACGGGGAACAGATATCTTTATCGGTTGATCCAAGTAAGCATAACGGTTAATCCCCGTGCTTACGGGGAACAGCGTC